>CAJJCQ010000013.1 GCA_905182725.1 uncultured Candidatus Poseidoniales archaeon | reverse complement strand
ATTCCAAGCATTTGTTCATATTCGGAAAGGACCCTTAATGCTGAAATTTCATGCTCCGGAACATCTGCCATGCTCTTCTCATGAACTTCTGTGTTTTGAGTGTTCACTTATATTGAGTCGACTGGTTTCGCCGGATGCCGGAAAGCAAATACTTGGATGCGGAAGATAACATCCCATAGAAACCCTTGAAAGGAAGGCGCGTTCGCCGGCGGAATGAAGGAGTGACCAAAATGGCCCAATCCCAGCAAAGAAAGTTTACCCGAGCAGAATTGTCGCGTATGTCGGCAACGGAACGTTCCGCTACCGCCCGTTCAATTACATGTGGAGAAACAATGACTCAACCGCATTGGATTTGGGACGACAGTTCCATGGTTGAAGTCATCGAACACTTGACCGAAAATAATTGGGATCACATCTTTGTCATCAATGGTGAAGGCGCTCCCCAAGGAAGAATTCACGCGGTTGATGTCTTGAAAATCATTGCTCGAAAAACCGTCAACCGAGACATAGCTTGGATGCATGGCATTCCTGCTCAGCAACTCGTTAACCAACCGCCAATCACCGTTATTGAATCAACTCCTCTCCTCAAGGCAGGTGCTTTGATGCTTGCTCACGACTTGAATCAAATCGGTGTTGTCGACCGTAATGGTGCATTGATTGGTGTCGTAGGGCACAATACAATGGCTCGTAAGATGCCGAAGTTCATTCTTTGAACTCAGATTCCCCAGTAGCGCTCAGTTTGCGCTTGACGCGTTCTCAATGAGCGAACGATGGTCATTGCCATCCACAACACAACGACCCATGCCATTGGATATTGAAGGTCACCGATAATATCGGCGACACTGAATTCATAAGCTTCACCGCGCAAAACCCTGGTAGCAATAACCAATGCCGTATCGACGAAAGAATACACAACCATGGCAAAAATACCGAGAATGAGTAATCGACCAGAAAACGAACCTCTTTTCAGCCGTAACAACATAAAACCAGCAGTCGAGGTGAGGAATGCGATAACGATCCATGCAAGAGCAGAATGAACAACTTCCAACCAGAGGACAGAAGAACTCACTTCCGCTACATAGGTATTGTATTCTCTATATCCTTCCGCAACAGCGAAAATAGCACTGAAGACTGTTGCAGTCCACAATAAAGAAGAAAACATAGCAGCATCAGCATTGTCACGCATTTCTTGAATCACTTTGTTGACGGTCGCTTCAATTCCTGCACCTTTACTGAGTAGATACAGTCCGGTAACCAGCGGTAAACCGCCGATAACTACGCCACCAATTTCATTTGGTAGCATGATTCCAAGGCCAAGTAAGGACAACACAAGTCCGACAGGAATCATAATTTTTGAACGCCATTTCGGGTCTTCTAATGCTTTTACAATGTAATAGTAGGTTCCTTCAATACCTTTGGATTGCTTTACAATAATTTTCTCGACATGGTCAATTCGAACTTGGGATTGAAGGATTGGGAGGACGGACTCATCTTCTGCCCCATCTGTGACAAGAATGGCTTTATCCGGTTGGAAGGCTGCTACAACTTCCTCTAATTGTGCGGCAACTGCGCGGTCTGAACGAATGCCAACTTTTTCATCACCAGTTAGAATTGCAATCTCTACTTCCTCTTCCTCGGAATTATTTTCTACCAAGTTATCGTGTTGCGAAAGAGCACCGAGAATAGCGTTTGTATCACTTTCTTCAGGGTCTGCGATGCCGAGTTTAAGGGCCGCAGCCATGACCTGTCGTCGTCCGACAACTGGGCCGCGAATACCAGTTTTAACACCAAGGTCATTATCTCGGTCAACTGTTAAAACGAGCGTTCGAGTCATTGGAAATCACCTGTGGTTATAGGAACCTAAGCGCCTCTCCGTTTCAAAGTCTTCGCGCGAATCCACTTTATTCTGTGGTATCTGGCAGTTTCTCTTCTTCCACGGTTGGTGTTGAAACCAATGCCAATGCTTCCGCTTCAGCCCGTTGATTCTTTGCTTTCCAACGTTGGGTAGCGCGGATATATTTGAGGGGATGATCCATCCAAGGTTGGTCGCACAGCCGATTATCGCCCGGGAGTACAGGACAGTTGTGATTCACTTTGAGTTTACCACATCCAGAAGGCGTGTATCCATGCTGGTATACATGGTCCACTTGGTACGAGGTCGTACTTTCACTGAAATCGGGGGCGCCTCGGAAAAAGCCAACGCACGCTTCTTTTGGTAGAGCTAATGTGGCTGCCATCGAGGCAAGGAAGAGCCTTCCAAAGTGATTCAAGTTCACACCGTTTGATAATTCCGCCACCGCTTTTCTCATACATGGCGGCCAATCATTTTCATCAGCCCCAACCAAAGAAATTGCTTCTGAGGCTTTCGTAGCCATAAGATTGCGAACCATACCGACCGGTTCAGCAAGCCGAACGGCTAAGTCCATGGTGACTTCACCCATTTTCTTCAAAGCCACCGCTTCAACACCAGCTTTAATTCGTTCACGAAGTAAACGCGATAGTTTCGCAGATGAACCATATTGGGGTTCTTCGAACAGTGTCACCCATCCTTCGTGAACATCGCAATTGGGCAATCTCCATCGAGAGCCAGTAATCTTTGGACAAATCTCAATGAAATCACTGAGTCCAATCTTCCATAAAGGCCCCGATTGAGAGCGTCGGCGTTGTTGTAAGGCTCCTCCGTAGTTCGCAGATATTTCAGAAATTAATGGTGCATTTTGATGATCAACCTGTTGGATATTTGAAATATATGTTCTGGCAATCAAACTGAGGTTTTTGTGGTCTTTGATGAGGACTTGTTCAGCACGTGCGGCTTCGGCTTGAGCCCAACGGGCGATAAGCCGTTCATCTTCTGAAGCGCAAACTACCAAACGGGCATAATAGAAAGAAAACGCTTCGATAATCCGCCCTTCTTCAGTGAATAAATCACCTCCAACAACCTCGACACCTTCTTTCGATTGTATCGAATCAATCAGACGAATACGTGCCCGCGAGCGCGCTTTTTCCATCCATGAACCGTCTAAGAGCTCATCCATGTCGATGTTGTGCTCAACCGCCATTTTTTGAATCCAGTCGCCGGCTTGGGGTAGGAAAGGATAGCGAGCAAACGTCACTTCGTCATCAAGTACCGGGAGGGACCTTGGGACGGGCATAGCACCGCCATGCGTACCAACTGCATAAGAACTTCAACGAAACAACGGATGGTTCATGTGCACGAGTCCAACCCCCAAAGCATGCATGAGGCGCCAACACCGAATGCATTCTTGATTCAGGATGAGGTGCGCCAAGCCTTTGGCTGGTCGGAAGTCGATGATATCGAAAGCGCCGTAGATCTCCAACTTCTTCTCGAACACCATCCGCATTGGTCTCCTCTTCAGCGTGAACACACCTTACAGCGCGTTGAAAAACAACTTCTGGGCGCTCAACGAGTCATTATTCTCGGCGCTGCGATTGAGGAAAATGAACTCGTATCGTACAATCGCCCCGGCGACATTTTTGTTGCAGCCGATGGCGCAGTAGGCGCCCTCCCGGGGTATTCTCAATTGGCTTGTATCGTTTCCGACCTTGATGGCGGGGAATTCTTGAATACCGCAGCCAAGCAAGGCCAAACCGTTGTCGTTCATGCCCATGGCGATAATAAACAACGGTGGGCAGAATCACTTTCGTCCTGGCAACAATGCCCACAGCCCCCCTCACTCATTCTCTCTCACCAAGTGAACCAGACCATACTTGGAATGCATAACTTTGGCGGATTTACCGACGGTGACCGAGCCCTTTGTTTCGTACTTTCATTGGGTGTCCATCCCAAAAACGTGGAACTGGTTGGCTTTTCTCTCAATCAAGTGGGGCAGTGGTCAGGCATTACAATTGCTGAAACAAAACTCAAAAAACTCGAATGGATGGAACGAATAGTTTCAGAATTAGGTTTTGGACATTTTATTAAGAAATAAAACACACTGATAAAAACAAATAAGGAAAAGAGAGAGTATGGACCGCAAAAAACTCAACATAATTTTGTGGCCTGTCGCCCTTCTTCTCCTTAATTCTCTTTGGTTTGCAATTTCGGATAATGCCGCCCCGCATGAAATCAATGATTTTGACCATGCAATCGAAGACCGTACAATTACTCTGGCGGGTATTTTTGGCCAAAATAAACCGATGCCCTCTGTGTTTGAAGTTGAATTCCGGGGACTCTCTGTGGAAGAGGGCCAAGTCGAATGGAAAATATTTGATGCCCAAGACGAACTGGTGGCTCAGTGGGCAGGAGAGTTAAATGACGAAAACCCTGGTTGGGAAGGCGATCTGGCCCCCGGCACATACCGTTTCCAAACAACTGTCGACCAAGGCATCATTACAGAGCAAACGCTGCTGATTCAGCCCTTTGCCGCTTACGGCATTGAAGGGCACATCACCCTTTCACTTCTCCTCGTTGTCGTTGCTGTTGGTGAAACATTCGCTCGAAAGAAAGGAAGTGAATATATCGCCAAGAAAAACATTGGTTCGTCCGCTTCTCCTGCAAAGGTCCCCTTTTCTCGGGTCAAATCTGGTATGCCGGAAGATGACCTCGTGAACAGTGATGACGATCCTTGGCGAACTCCCAAAGGTTTGCAATGAAATGTTCCATCAAATATCGTACGTTGCCCCTAAGGAATCTCTTGAAGCGACTCGAGTTTGAAAACAGAAGTATAAATGCAGATATCAAAAACTCGTACCATGGTCCAATCTTACCTTATTGTCGGTGGAAGCAGCGATATTGGCTTAGAACTCGGTTCCAAACTTCTAGGTAAAGGACATTCAGTCACGCTTCTCGCTCGTGATGCAGAGCGTGTTCAAGGCTTAGTGTCGCAAGGTGCACACCTCGTTCAAGGCGATGCTTTGGACAAGGAATGCGTTCAACAAGCAGTCGATTTGGCGAAAGAAAACGGCGAAGGAAGTCTTTCTGGTGTCGCACATCTTGTCGGATCTCTTGTATTACGGCCCCCCCATTCACTTGCACTCGATGCCTTCCAAGAGGTCATTCATACCAATCTCTCAAGTGCTTTTTTGACACTTTCAATTGCTTGTAAATCGATGCTCCGAACCGGTGGCGGGCGTTTGGTATTCACCTCAAGTGTTGCTGCCAGTTTTGGTTTGATGAACCATGAAGCAATTGCTGCAGCTAAAGGTGGAGTAGAGTCCATGGTGCGCTCTGCAGCAGCAACCTATAGCCAGCGAAAAATCCGAGTGAACGCAGTCGCACCAGGTTTGACAGACACTCGTTTAGCAGAAACTTTGTTGCGTTCAGATGCAATAAGAGAGGCCGCAGTCAACAGGATTCCAATCAAAAGAATCAACCAAAAAGAAGAAATTGCTTCAACCATGGAGTGGTTGTTGTGTACTGCGCCAGACAACATTACTGGCCAGATTCTTCATCTTGATGGTGGAATGGCAAAAATAAGCGGGTGAATATATGACTTGGAAAAACGCAATTAAAACAAAACGCCTCAAACCTGGAAAAACCAAAATGGTTACCTTAGGACTGAAAACCGTTACGGTGGGGCAACTCGACGACGAATATTTCGCCACTGGTGGCCTATGCCGCCATATGGGATGGCCATTGGCGTGGGGTGGAAAAATCAAAGATGGATGTATCCGCTGTCCATTGCATCAGTCGACGTATCATATCGAAGATGGTAGTGTAAAAGAATGGTCACCTTTCCCATTGTTTCCTCCTTGGGGAAAAGTGCTCGGAAAACTTTCAAAACAAAAAGATTTGAAAATCTATGAAACACGAGTAAAAGACGAATATGTCCAAGTCTTTATTGAAAAGGTCAAATCTTAAGATTTGCTTGACGGGCTAACAATACAATACGCATACTGTGTTCAAGCATTGCCGCATTGGCCCACGCTTGGTCAAGGTCAGCCCCGACTGCGTAAGCGCCCATTCCACGGACAACAACACATCGCATGCCGCCTTGATTGAGCGCCTCTACAGTTTGTCGTAAGAAATTATCAAGGTTGTCATAATCAGGGTCAACGATAATGACCTTGCCAATTTGTTCCTTTCCAGTGACATCAATTGGTTGAACGAGGACTAAATCTTTCTCGCTGCTGACGGCAGTTGTACAAGCTCCGTACGAATGAATGACTGCAGCAGGACCTCCTGTGACAATGCTAACAGAGGCAAGAATGACTTCCATGACTCTCCAATCCGAAGGGGCTCCTCGAGGGGGAGTTTGTTGTCCGAGAAGACCTGCACACAAACCACGCTCATCAAGCCGAGGCAACATTGTACGATTGCGTGTGGAAATCATAATGCTGAGGTTTTCTGGGTGAAGCATAGCGATGGTCCCCATCGTAGCACGAATCAATTGTTCACGGTCGAGTTGCCGTGCAAGTCGAGCGAAATCACCGACGATGTATGCACCGATGACAATGTCTTCGATGACTGCAGGAGGCATTGGAGGGTTTTCGAGTTCTTCAATCACATCAGCAGCGCCTGCCACGGATTGTCTCAAACGTTCAACTTCAGCATTAAGTCGAGCAATCTCTTGTTCTGCAAGCATATGCTGCTCATTGATTTCAGGTTGAGCCTCTTCGATCTTCGATTCTTCAACCGATTCAACGAGCGTCTCTTCAATGACGTTTTCCTCTTCCACTGGTGTATGCTCTATTGGAGCATCTTCCATTGCAGGTTCAGCAGGTATTTCTTCTGAAACCATCTCTTCAACTTCTTGAGGTTTTGAAAGAGATTCATGGACTTCTTCGGGGGGAGGTTCCGAAGGAGAGTCGGATGGAGCGTCTGACGGTGGGCCTGACGGTGGAGCTGAAGGAGGGCTTGGTGATGGGCCTGATGGCGGACCCGATGGCGGACCCGATGGTGGGCCTGACGGTGGAACTGAAGGAGGGCCCGCTGGAGATTTTGATGGCGGACCCGATGGTGGGCCTGATGGTGGGCCTGATGGAGGGCCCGCTGGGGACTTTGATGGCGGACCCGATGGTGGGCCTGACGGAGGACCTGTTGGAGATTCGAGTACTTCCTCTTCGACTTCTGTTTCTTCTTCGAGAGGCGCTTCAACGACTTCAGCCACAAGTTGTTCTTCAACCACCGGTTCTTCAATCACCGTTTCTTCGATAGATTCAGGGATTTCGATGACTTCCTCTTCAGGGGCTTTTTGCAACCCTCCGAGGTCTCCAAAAGCGGCATCAAGCATATTCCCAACCTGGTTATCCTTTTGCTCTTCTTTTGTTTGTTCAGCAGATGTTTTCTTTCCCGCCATAGATTACGCCCCACACCGTCCACATGGCGCGGCTTAAATAGCGGTTCCGTAACGGATGTCTTGCTTAGGCCCGCTTGGTGTAGAGGTTATCATGCAGGATTGTCATTCCTGCGACCCGAGTTCAATTCTCGGAGTGGGCGCCTACTCTCTTCTTTTTCTGTGTTGATAAACATTTCTTGATATACTGATTCGATGACACGAGGCCATGGAACACAAACCCAAACTTGCAGTTTCTGCATGTTTACTCGGGGAAAAAGTTCGCTACAACGGCGATGCTGCTGAGTTCAGAGCCTTGACACGAAAGTGGAGCGGGCATTTTGAATTGATGGGTGTTTGCCCCGAAGTTGGGATCGGAATGGGCACCCCCCGCCCAACGATTCGGCTGGTCAACAATGGAGAATCAATCCGCCTGGTTAATCCAAAAAACGGTGACGATTTTACTTCTCCAATGATTGAATACGCACAACTCCAAGCTGATGCACTCGTTGAATCAGGGATCTGCGGTTTCGTATTCAAGAAGGACTCCCCGAGTTGCGGTCTTGAACGCGTGAAGGTCTACCGTGAAGGGCATGTGCAAGCAACCCGCGATGGGATGGGTATGTTTGCTAAGGTCTTCACAACTCTTTACCCACATATTCCTGTAATCGAAGAAGGTCGATTGACCGATGCACGCCAAGCAGAACATTATCTTGCCCGCGTACATTTCTTTTCACTTTGGTATCAAGAAGGCCTCAAAGGATGGACTGCTAAGGCAATTATGGAATTTCATAATGTCAACAAACTCTTCCTCTTGAGTCGCTCACCTGATGGCAAGCGCAGACTTGGGCGCCTCATTGCAAAAGGCTTCGACAACGGTGACCGGCCTGAAGCCGTTGCCCTTGCTTACATGACAGAAGCGCAAAAATCACTTAACGTACTGACCAAAAGCGGACCAATTGCTCATGCAATGGAACGCGTATTGGGTAAACTGTCCAGTAACTTAAGCAAGAACGAACGCCAAGAAATGCTTGAGGTGATTCAGGATTTCCGCCAGGGCCTTCTTCCTCGCTCAGCACCATTGACGCTCCTTCAACATCATTTGCGCAGATGTCATATTGACTCGGCGATTCATCAAAGATTCCTCTCCCCAATTCCACTCTCACTTGGATTGATGGCTCGAGTTTAATACCTGACTTTTGCAACTGCCATGGGTTTAGATCTCATCCAATCGTTGTAAAAACTCATTTAACAAATCCTTCGACAATTTTGCTTCAGCCACCGCCCTTGCATTTGCTTTAGCCCCCATCGCTTCGATGTTTTGGTTATCGTAGCGAACCATGACTTCAGATGATGGGAGAGTAACATACAGTGAAGGGATGAGGAGGAGGCTTAGGCCGAGCACTATTATGCAGCCACAGAGGAAGGTGATGAGCCATGCATCCATAGTTACCCAGATGCACTTTTCCTTTTCACCCGACCTCCATTTCTTCATTTTCTTGATATACTGTTGGGGTATTCAATTTTTGAAGTGAACCCCATGACTGAGAAAACGTATACCGTAGAAATAGCCGATGCCACTGGACACAGTGTTGTCGAGATGACCAAGACCGCCCTTATCGACCAAGCCGCCAAGAGTCAAGGCAGCTGGGTTTTTGTTGACAACCGAATGGTTGCTTCGGAAGATCTTGCGAACACAGACTTTGATACAGCCCAACACATCCGTATGGTTCCTGCCCTTCAAGCAGGTAAAGAGCAAACGTACACTGTGGAAATAGCCGACGCCACCGGACACAGCACCGTCGAGATGACCAAGACCGAAATTGTCGAACAAGCGAGGCAACAATCCGGTTCTTGGGTCTTTGTTGACAATTGCATGGTCGCTACTGATGCCCTTGCAAGTACTGATTTGAGCACAGCTCAACACATTCGCATGGTGCCGGCCCTTCTCGCTGGCCAGTGAGCCGTTTTCAACACCTGACCGACACTTGTTCCAAGGGACACCTTCAAGAAAGGGTGGTGGGTCGCGTTGAATGGAGTCGAATACTATGGTTGAACTCGTTGATTACAAATGCGCTGTCTGCGGAAACCTTGAATCGTTCCACCGTGAACGCAACGGAATCAGTTGCAAAGCGTGTGGTTCCCGTATATTCATGAAGTTACGCCGCCAAGGCAACAAAACGATCAAAGCCGAGTGATTTCACATCACACGACCTCCGCGCAGGGTTGAAAGACCTCTGGCAATAAGAGTGATTCCATGTCATCTTGGCTCGCAGAGAAAGCACCTCTTTTGTTTGAGGATTTATTGCTTCCAGAGCCGGTCCAGGCGAGCCTCCAACATACTTCACTTCAGGCAAATCCGCCGCATCTTCTTCTTTCAGGTCCAGCGGGAGTTGGAAAAACTGCAGCGTGGCGTCTTCTGGCTCGACAAGTTCTCGGTCCAACGTGGGAAGCACGAACGCACATCCTCCAAGCCCGTGACCTTGCACGTACATCAGGGGCCATGGCAAAATTCGAAGAATTCCTTCGCCCAGAAGGGAGCGGTTCGGATGACACACTTGCCGGCCGAACAAGCCTCGATGCGTTTGATCATAATTTTTCTACAACGGCTGCTAACACCCCCCCTCCAGCTGGTAAAGAATGCACTCACACTACAGGGGAAAGGGCTCCAGTGTCACGTTTAATTGTTATCGAAGATGCTGATTACCTCGGCACAATCCGCCAATCCTATTTGCGTAGGATGATGGAGGTGAGCAGTGGCAGTGCACGTTTTATCTTCACAGCCCATACACCTTCGCGAATCATTGAGGCTTTACGAAGCCGGACACAACATATCCGCCTTCCAAAAATTCCACGTTCAGAAATCGAACGCCGGCTTCTCGAAATCGTAGAACAAGAGAACCTTTCACCCGTCCGGGGCATCATTGGCGACATCTCACATGTTTCGTCTGGAAATATTCGTAAGGCGATTTTCATTACTGAATTGCTTGCTTTACGGGAGTTACTTGGAGACCGGAAAAATTTGCAAAATCTATTGGCCTCAACTTCCTTACGTGAAGTACAACATGTTCTCGAGGAAGCATTGCGCAACCGTGTTCACGATTGGCGGTGGGAGAAAGAAGGCAACAAAAACAAACGCGTCCTCAAAGGAGCAATGGGGCTACTCGATCAAGTCATGGCTGAAAATAGCCTTGAAGCAGAAGACATCGTGGTCAATTTCCATCATGTGCTGACCGAAGGCCGCTTCCACCTTGGCGAAGATGTTCTCGCAGAAATTCTACTCGCACTTTCTGTTTGTGATGTCGCTCTCCACCGTTCGATGCAAGGAAGAATTGAATTGGAACAGTTTTTGTTTCAAGTTGCTGAAATAGGGCAAAGGATGAACGTTGCGAAAGCGTCTTGACACCCGGTCCACTGGGCCGGTTGGGCGTGTAGCACAGCTGGATAATGCGTTGGCCTCCTAAGCCGAAGATCCCGGGTTCAAATCCTGGCACGCCCGTACATTTTCACTCGTACCTTGTTATGTTTGAAGGCAAGAGCCAAATTGAAAGAGCCCCCGTCTTGACATGAGCATCATGACATCAGGCAGGGAGGGAGCGACCAGTTCTGAAGCGTATATTCCTCTGCCCGACCCCTACGGTGAAGGATTTGAATATTCAGAAGATCCTATTGAAAACACCCGGGAACAATGGGCTATACTCGAGCGACGACGTCTTCTTGCGGGGCGTATTGCCCGAAACCCGCTCCTCATGATTTGGCGAACATTGAATGGTTTTTTTCTCGCCATGTTCGCCTTTGTGAGTGTCCTTTATTCCCCTTTAATCGAATCGGCTAACGGACTTATTTTCATATTGATTCCATTTGCTCTGATTTCTGCTGGCCCGACTGTGATCGCTGGAGAATCAGCATGGCAGGCTATGCAAGCCCGTATTTCACTACGGGAGCAAGGTGGCGTTTCTGGAGGTAAAACACACGTATTGCGAGCCCAACCGGGGATGGATAGAATCATCGAAAGTCTGAGCGACCAACGCCGAAATAATGCAGTATTGGGATTGCTTTCAGCCTCAACAGTGACGTTACTCATACTTGCTTCAGCAGTTACTCCGAATTCACTCGCATGGAATCTCGCTCTTCTCGTGGCGATGACACTTGGGATTGCTCAATCTTTCCACGGTATTTTCTCGTACGGTTTTATCCGTCAACTTGGCGACCCATTTCCCTCTATTGTTTTTCATGCCCCAACTCACCACCCAACACAATTAGGGAGCGTTTTAGGAGATTTACTGGTTGCTCATCTAGATCCTGATCTTTTTCTAGAATGGGAGACCTGGCAAATAGAATTTCGCAAAGCTTTGATTCCAGGCCACATCACGAAACAGGCACTCGAACGTCTCCTCTATATTCTACATCTGCATTTGGAGCAGGAGTTAAGTACGGAAAAGGCCTATGATGAATTAAAATCCTTCATCATCGAAAAACGATTTAAATCTCTTCTTCTCGACAATGAAGCGCGATTTAATTGGAGAACAATTCAACGCCTTCTTGCACATTCAAGGGGGTGGCAACCGGAAGCCTTTTTGTTGCTTGATCGATTACAGAATGACCTCCTTGCAGGCACTCCGCCTATGCTTCGGGCAGAATGGCGGATGGATGTGGCTTTGGATGAAAACTGCTACGAAGGTTCAGGCAACCTGTTCATTGTCCTCAACAATCAAACATTCGAATCTCGGCATGTCCGAGTTGAAGTTTTGACGCCTAACGGTGAACCTGAAACGCGTGACCATCGTTTCGAATTGAGTGCATGCCCACCTCCTCAAAGTTCAGTGCTGCTGTCACATCCAACGGATGACGATGCTCTGGATTGGATGCCTCGGTATCTTGAGCGCGGTGTTGTTCTTTGGATCGGCGTGGCATGGCCAAGAAGTTTCAATGGTCCTGCCGATGTCCAAGTCATTCTTCGAGATGATGATGGGATTGTATTAGAGTCTCAAGTTATTCGAACAATGGTTCAACGAAGCGCAGGGAGTCAAACCCAAACCAGAATCCGGAAATTAGAGGCCGCCCGACGGCATGGCGAGTTGCCTTTGCCAAAGCTTCTTTTTGGCGAGGAAGTTACCAACTGATATCATTTCCACCCCTTCAACCGCTTCTATTTCTGGAGGCCGCTTAAGCGCGTTGCTTATGGATGGGGTGCACTTGGGTGAAATTACCGGATGTGGGACCTTGGAAGCATGGGATGTCATCGTACTAGGCGACGGGCCCGCGGCCCTCCGTTCAGCAGCAGAGGCTGCAAAGCAAGGAGCTACAACTCTCGTTCTTTCAGTGAACGCACTTGGTAGTGCCACTCATCTCGCTCAAGACGGGCTTGCAGCACCACTTCAAGAATCGAATAATCGTGGCCATCGTGAAGATACGATTCGTGCAGGTGTGTACTTGAACGACCAAGATATTGTCGCATCTCGAACAGCAGATGCAACGCGACAAGTGGATTTGCTTGAGCGCTGGGGGGTAAATTTCCGGCGCGATGCACACGGAATTCCACTGACTCGAAAAGCACCAGGCCATGGCATGACTCGTAATACAGATGCGGGCGATGCAACCGGTCGAGAAATCCAACAAATCCTTGAAGAACAGTGCATGCGACATGGCGTAATACGCCGTGGAGACCATCTACCACTTTCTTTGATTCACACCAATCAATCCGTTAGTGGAATGACGGTGGTTGATTTGGTCAATGGCCGTATCGTTGCATTGCAAGCCAAAGCAGTCATCCTTGCAGATGGAGGATTCGAAGGCGCCTTCAGCCATGGAGCAGTTGGCCTCGGTCTTGATCTTGCACTCCGTGCTGGAGTTTCATTGCGCGATTTAGAATTTATCGCTCACACACCTCTTGGAATTAAAGATACCAACATGATTTTGCCACTTGGCCTTCTCCATGATGGCGCAACATTACATGAAGCAAATGGGAATGATTTAGAAATCGGCGAAGGCGGATTAGACGCAATGTGCCAATCTGTTTCAAAGGCCTTCCAACCGGTCCTCGACGCCCGAGACTTGGGCGACTCTTCCAAGTGGTGGGAGGCAGTGTTCCGCAGTGTCAAACAACGAACTGGTGTCGATTTGAATCGACAAACTATCGCCGTAGAGGTCCGCCCATATTCGACAATCGGTGGAATATCTGTCGATGAATTTGGGCGTGCAATTCTTTCTTCTTGGTCTCGCTGGTTCACCGGGTTGTATGCTGCCGGTGATGCATCATGCTCAGGATTCCATGGCGCAGACCTTTTGCCAGGTAACCAAATGCTCGATGCTCTACTTGGTGGCGCAGCCGCTGGAATTCACGCAGGCGCCTGGGTTCAAAAGCGTAAGTTTTCCAACGCCCACCTCGCTCACGATGCAGAACAATCCGCCCAAGCAGACCATGCTGCTGTTTCAGAGCATGATGAAGAGGGCGTTGTACGTGTGGGCCATGTTGTTTCGAAAATCCGAGACACAGTCCAAAGTGCGCTCGGTTTCAATCGTACTGCAGCAGGTCTTGAATCAGCAATTGAATCATTAGAATCCGCAGGAATTCTTGCAGAATCTATTCACGCCGACCAATCCTCTTTGATTGCAAACACAAACATCGTGGAAATAGCACGCGCACAGGCATCAGCCCGCCTCACCCTCGCTTCTACCCAAGCAGCCCTCGCTCGAAGCGAATCACGTGGGTGCCATCACCGCGATGACTTTGCAGAATCAAACGACGAGCACTTGACACACTATACCGTAAATCAAACTGGAGATGTGAAAACATTGGCTCTCCGTAAGAGTAAGACCGGAAATTGGATTTTACCCCCCCAATAATTCTAAATCATCGAGATTTTGGTGAACTACTGAAAAGGGATGCCATTTAGCGAGGCTATGGCTGAGCCCACCTTGTTCGACCGAATCGTAGAGGGAAGCCTCCCCTCACACAAAGTTGCTGAAGATGAATTGTGGTATTCATTCTTGGACATCTTCCCGCGCCGGGAAGGCCACACACTGGTCATTCCAAAGCAAAGCGTGCAACGCCTTTCCGAACTTTCTCCAGCTTCGAGAGATGCTTTATTTGCCGGCGTAGTTGAAGTACAACGTATCCTTTCCAAGCATTTTGAAACAGAAGATTTCACCGTATGTATCCACGATGGCCCATTAGCAGGTCAAGAAGTTCCGCACGTCCATGCGCATGTCATTCCCCGCCATTCAGGCGATGGTGGCTCTACCTTACAGGCTATGTGGCCACATGCTCCACCGATGGGCGAGGAAGCAGACCATGACGCCTTACACGCCCTTTCTTCGAATCTCCAAGAGGTGATACTTTGACGAATTCACAAGACTCAACGAATACAGATCATCACGGTGAAGATTTGCCAGTACTCTCAAAGTCGGCAACGAAGATGAAAATGGATAAATTATTATCAACGCCAATGCCATCTTTCGACGGCAATACCCCGGGCTCCTTTGTTTGGTCGAACATTGCTTTTTGGATTGCTCGCCGAATCCTTGCAGTTCAGTTCCGAACCAGTGAAGTCACAGGTACCGAAACCTTACCTCTTGACCGCGGTAATCTCTGTTGTGCATGGCACACGAACGGTCTCATGGACCCACTGCAAATTGTACTAAAACATCCGAATAATTTCGTAATGGGGGGCCGTCATGATTTGGTAACCCGGCCCTTCCTCGGGTGGTGGACTCGGAAATTAGCAGTACAACCTGTTGTCCGTAAAGCAGAACTTTTACGAGGCGGGTGCAGTGAGGAAGAAGCGACACAAATCAATGGCCGTTCTCTTTTGATGCTGGCCCAAGGAATTTCCGCAGGCTTCGGATGTGTGCTGTTTCCCGAAGGCACCAGCCACAATGATTCATCGATGCTTCGCTTTAGAACAGGACCATTCCGTACCGTTTTTGCAGCAGCAGCCATTGCGAAATCAGAGGGTAAACCAATTCCAGCAGTGATTCCAACCGGCTTACATTTCAGGAGACGGGATCATTTCCGAACAGATGTGTGGATTGAATACGGTCCACCTCACTCTCTTCAAGCAGAAGATATTCCAAACGACCTCGTCGAAGCAGTGTCCAAAGGGAATTGGGTTGAACCTGCTGCTGAGAATGTCTATGCTCTCCGTGATGCTCTCCGACTCCAACTCACACCTATGACTCCAAATGCGCATGATTGGGATGAAAACAACGCACTCCATATTTTGGGCCATGTCGAGTCGAGAAGGGCCAATCAACCGCTTCTTTCATGGAAGCAAGAAGTCGAAGCTGCACGGGTCTTCCGCACCTTGTTACAACCCCCATTATCGGATGAAAAAATAATTGATAATTCCGAATTACCCGTCATCACAAGTCCTGCCATCAAGCCCGCTAAAGCGGTATCGGGATTATTACAAGCACAACAATTGGATGGCCGAGACCTCAATGCATCGGGTACTGATTTACGCAAGGTCCGCCCTCTGCGAATTATTCAGAAATTGGTACGATTGCCTTTCTTCTTGGCTTTATTACCAATGTTCCTGTTTTGTTTTACTCCCCAGATTGCAATCGGAAGGCTTCTTGGAGATTCAACCGATGAAGGAGTCGATGCCCGAACTTCGTACCAGTTTCTCGCAGCAATGTTTGGCTCTCTGATGTTTTGGCCTTTCATGGCACTTGGGGGATTAGGAATTGAACACATGTATCACGACTCTGTAGAATCGCTCATCGGTTTCGATTGGTATTCAATATACGGGTCCTCTTCTCTCCATGTAACTGCGGCAATGGGTACATTCCTCGTCGCGCTTCCACCGTGTTTTTGGCTCAGTGGAAGAACATCGACGTTGCTATGGGATGATTGGTGTGACTTCCAACGTGCTCTTCGCCGTTTGAGATTCAATAAAACAAATCGTCAAAATCTCCGCGGAGCATTGAAAAACCTTCATGCTGAGATGGATAAACTGTAAGGTTTCAAAAAGGGTGTTCTTCAAACGAGAGGAGTGCTTCGGCTCTTCATGGCGAGTGAGGAAGCGATTCTCAAAATCCGTAAATGGGTCGAACAAGAACGACTTGTTGCAAAAGAGCAAAAAGATCCACGCGCAGAAATTCATCTGCTTATTCGTTATCCCCAGGGCCCTCAAGGCCACATGTTCGCCGTGGTCATTCCAAAAGGTCGAGACCTCGTTGCCGTTTCCAGTATGACCCGAGTCGATGAAGGCCAACAAAAGGAAATGGCGACTCATATGAAAGAAGATAACGATACATGGTTGGAATGGATTCACGATGTTCGTCTTCAATTGATACGCACCAGCGTCGATTGGGGAATCCACATGGGCCACCAAGGAGATCAAAAAATCGGACCTCTTCAAGCCTTCAATGTGAGTTTACCTCTTTGGTTTGATGGCTTAACCAAGAACGAATTTATGCACACCCTCAGAAGATTATGGCTCGCAAAGCTCGGAATAATTCATGAGATCAAATTCACACACGGCCCCGGAGTCGGAAAGCCCGGACCGGTCGATGATTGGGTGAAAGCCAAACAGGAAGGAAAAGATGTCCCTCCAGTGTCAAACGAAGGTCCGGACCAGTCGACACATCACGAAATTGAATTCGATGAAAAGATGTCTTTTGGCTCTGGTTTTGATCCTTCTGAATGGGCTTAATGCCTCGGTTTCGGCACTCCGTTTCCGAATTAAAAAAATGACTTGAAAGAGTTGCTATTAAGTAGCATGAGAGTGTGCTTTTCTTCAGTATCACCTTGGATGTGTATTTATGGGTCAAAAAATAAAGTCAGTCAGCCTTGTATCGATTATGTTGCTCTCCGTCCTTTCGACGTTGTTCTTGACAACTCTTACTGCCACAGCAAATACTGTTGTTATCACCGATGCGATTCAAATCGTCGACGGTGGAACTTCGGCAGATACACAAACAGCAGTCGGTTCCGACAGCGAAGGAAACGTCCACGTCGTTTGGGCTCGAAACAACCTCCATCTTTACTATTCAATGATTTCTCCACGTGGCGAGACATTGATTGATACAACTCAAATCACAAATCCAGGCCTTCACAAGATCTGGCATCCTGATATGGTCGTCGACGATAATGACAAAGTGCACGTCGTGTGGGCTGACAAGTCAGGCCAACATAAAATCGTCTATACCGTCCTTAACCCATGGGCAGCGGCAATGGACGGTTCCGCTTCTGACGACGGGACCCTCTCTGCAATCAACGATCACGTTGTATCAAGCCGTGCTCAAAACCGCGATTGGCCAGCAATCGATATCGACAGTCAAGGCGGCGTCCACATTGCTTGGGAAGATTCCTATGATGAATTAGGTCGTTTCTTCAACCAACCTCAAATCTACTACACCATGCTCAGCCCAGACATTAGTTCAGGCTCAGTCATCACGAATTTCGATGACACCTTACTCACACCGATTATCGGGCACAAAGGACACCCCGACATCGTTGTCGATGCGAACGATTACGTTCAAATCGCCTGGGACGATACCCGTGGTGGCAAGGTCGAATTGAACTTCATTGTCGACACATCTGGTTCGATGTATTCCGAGTGGGCAGATATCTGCACAGTAGTTTACGGCGGAAACTTTGCTTCTGGTGGATATTTCCAAGGCATTAAGCCAATGCTTGAAACTGCAAACATGACCGTTTACGAAACAATCTACGGTCTTGGAAACACACTCCCTGGCGCAGCAAGCTCCGGTAACTGTGCAGGATATAACCAAAACGCAGGCCCTCGAACAACCGCTCTCGGACAATTCCCAGGTGACGATTCCGGTGGAATTCGCAAGTTGCCGGGTACTGTTTACAACGGCAATACCTATTCCGGATACTCCGGTGAAGATTGGGGCCCTGGAAGCAACTGGGCTTGTTTGTCTTGGAAGGATGCATCTGGCAACGTTCCAGGTAACCCTCCAACTCAAGACGACCACAAGTGGAACCCGAACGCAACCAAGATTGTCATCCCCGTTTCTGATGAAGGACCAAAAGACGGTGACCCATCTCAACAAGCAGATGACTTGACCTCTATCGAAGAGGCTCACGATAACTGTATCAATGCTGGTGTCATTCCAGTCGGCCTCTACGGCCAAGGCTACGGTGGCGCTGGAAACATCCAATCCCACTTCATGGACTTGGTTCAATGCCCGAACAGTGTTGTTTCAACTTCAACCCGTAACTGCCCGGGCAATACACTCCGAAATTCTGACGCCGGCGGTCAAGCCTACGAATTCCCGTCGGGATCCGGCGGTAGCAACGCAATGGCCCTTCTGGTCGAAGCAATGGTCTACATCTCGACCAACAACTCCCGTGAAATCTACATGTCTGTTCTTGACCCCTATGGCAAGATGAATAACGACCCTACATGGACGCCTGGCGCAACCGGCCACTCAATCGTTGGCGGTGCATACGCCGAAGATACCGGTGCTGGCGCAGACGGGCACCTCGTAGTCGTCAACGACACTCGAGTGACCATCGATGACGCTTATTCCTTCCACCCTTCGATTGGCGTGGACATGAAAGGCAACACACACATTGCTTGGATGGATGGCCGAAACTATGGTTTCGAAAAGGGCGTCAATTACGAAGTCTTCTACACCAAACTCCGCTTGCAAGGAGCAGGTGCTTGGGATGGAGCAGATCAAGGTCTTTCCACTTACGCAATTAAGAAAATCCAAGACACCCCAATCTCGAACGTTGAAGGCAACTCTGGAATCCCTGGTAACCGCCCATACGGCGGCAACTCTGTGTTCCCTGCTCTTTTGACCGATGATCAAAACAACATCCACATCGCTTGGGTTGATTCAGGAAACGCAACAGCCGATGAAGAAATCCTCTACACTCGTTTGAATTCTACCGACCTTACCGGACCTGGTATTACTGCATTAGATCCTTGGGACGCAGTTGCAGTCACTTCGTGGGCAAGTAACAAACTTGGCCCAAATTCTGGCAGCCAGCCAAGCATCGGAATGCCACCAGCATTCTCCAATGATTTGGGCAGCGGTGCGCATATTGCTTGGTCTGATACCAACAAATGCAGTGAAGAAGCCAATAACAATCGCTTTACGATTTGTTATTCACACGTTCTCACCGGCCAAGTCGATGTTGAATTCCAAGATGGAGAAACATTCTACCACGTTATTGAACCTGGAGAACAAACCATCTACAACATGACAATGAACAATTCGACACCTGGTCCAAAAGACCTCGTCGCAGATACATTCGGACTCAACATTTCTGGAGTCCCTCAAAATTGGACAGCGACATTGTTCTTTGCTGACAACCACACGACCATCATGCCAGATACGGCCATCTTCCTCGAAGGTGGAGAAGATATCCGGTTCTACATGCGCATTCGTGCCCCGTCTGTTTACCAAGCTGATGCAGACCAACTTGCAGATATTACTGTAACTGCGAAATCGTACAAAGATCCAGCGATCCAATCCGACATCATCACTCGTACGCTTATGGATGTCGTACACGGAATAAATCTCGATACTTCGCACAGTATGGCAGATGTTGAACAAGGACAGACAGCGATTTTCTCAATAACCATTACCAATACAGGTAACGTCAATGACCGATTTATCTTCTGGGACCCTTACACCTTGGAAGGCCAACAAGAATGGCTCTTACCGTTTAACTGGGCTGTTAACTTCCCAACCAGTGTTGAATTAGACCCTGGACAATCAGTGACGAAGAACCTCGAAGTTCTTGTCCCTACATCTGAAGATCCCGGTGCGTTTGTGATTTATCTCAAAGGTTGGTCTGAAGGCGAACCGATCAAGTCAATCGAAAAAGGAACCTACGACGTTCTCGAACTCGGTGTATTCGTATCCATCCGTTCAACTGGAAATATCGTCATGGAAATATTCGATACCAGTGAATACGTTGACCCTGGAGAATGTGTAACCTATCCAATTGACGTCACTAAGAATTTCGATTCTGGCAATCTCGTCTTCGTCACTCCAGGTGCACCTGATGCGAAACCAGATACCATTTCGATGGATGCATGGAGAGTTGACAACTGGGTTTTGACCCTCGACTTTTCTAATGCCCCTGGTGGCAATTCAATTGAAATGAGTGAACCAAGAGCTTGGACGCTTCCACCTGGTGCAGAATATGTCACGTACGAAGTTGGCGTAGAAGTTTGTGCTCCAACGGGCGCCTCTGCTGGTCTTGGACCTGCTGTGATTCTCAAAGCATACCTCGACGGATATCCGCGAATTTCAGCCTCTAAGATTCTCTCAACCAATGTCAACCACGTGTACTCTTTGATTGCAAGTGCCGACATCGCTGATGAAGACATGATGACACTGAACGGACAAGAAGTCCTCCCAGTGAATCCAGGTCAACAAGTCAGTCTAACAACCACGGTTATGAATCTTGGTAACGGTCCTGATCGATTCGATTACCGTCTTGCTCGAGTCACTGACCCAGCAGGCGTCGACGTCATCTGGGACATCGATGTACCTCGTGAAACACTCAAGGAACTGTCCCGTGATACCGACCAAATCTTCGAGATTGATATGAATGTACCAGATCAAGTTGAAGCAGGTGTGTACATGGTTGTCTTCCAGACCTTCTCTGAAGAATCATATCCTGATGCCAGTGGCCGACTTACTCGACTACGCTACACACAGACTATTCCAGTCTATGTGCAGGAATTCTATGACATGCAAATCAGCATGGATTCAACAGTCGATAACGCCATCAAGACATCGGCTCCTGGGCGTATTGTTCGTTTCGAATTGAACATCACCAATAATGGAAACGTTCCTGACTGGCCAACCCTCAACAATCACACTGCTAGCCGTGATGGTGAAGCATTGATTTGGAATGAGTTGCCTGGAATGGGCGCACTTGATGGCTGGGCTGTCGAATGGCGCTTGGTGAAGCAAATTGGAACTGATTTGACAACCGAAGAAGAATGTGAAACGGTTGCATCAATCGCCACAGTCACTGGAGACGAAGACGCATCAATCGATCCTGCAACAGTCTTTGCAGATCTGAGCGACCGTTGTGTTTATCTCGAATCCGATGAGCGTTACTTCATGCCAATGATGGACCCTTACACGACTTATCCTGTTGTTGCTATTGTGAAGATTGCACCATCTGCAAAACTCGACACTCGTAGCATTGGTCTCAAGGTCGTTTCAAAGATGGGCAACATGCTCGAAGATGGCGACCACGATGATTCACCATCTTGGGCTGCTGAGAATCTTGATACGAATGAATTCATTGTTACACTTCGACTGCGTGCTCCGAACTTGGTTATTTCTGAAGTAACCGCATCTGACTTCACAGGTGATGTTGATACAACCATCCCAATACGTGTTGTTCTGCAAAACAACGGAAACACACATGCGACTGATATTGAAATTATATTGTGTGAGTATCCAAATTCCGATGTTGATACGCTTAATGAAATTAAGAAAAATGGATGCGCTGATGAAAACATCGTCATGCGTCAAGTCATTGGAGCTCTTCTTGCACCTGATAATTCTGAAGATTACAAGGAAATCGAATTAGTTCTTCTCTACCCAGTATCTGCTGGTAGTCATGGCGTCTATGTGATTGTTGATCCTTCGAATTCAATCGTGGAAACACAAGAAAGTGATAACATCAAGCGTGTTGAGAATGAATTGCAATCAACCGGTGGCATTTTGGACGTTGCAGGTGAAGTCGTCGGTAAAACGGCCCTTCCATTCGCAGTGATTCTCTTGACACTCGCATTGTTCGGCGTGGTTTACCTCGTTGGACGTGGACGACGACAGGATGTCTTGGACCGAAAGGCTGAGCAATCTTCTCTTGTATCGGTCTTGGCCGGTAACGACTCCTGATTCGGTAAAACTTCACTCCTTCTTTCGAGGAAGTGAACCGAGCCAGAATCGGAGGTCAGAGTTGTTTGGAACAGCGATGACATGCCCGGAACGGTCTGATAATTGGCGTTCAAGCCGGTTACGGACCTCATCGAGTAAGGTTGCCATTTCGGTTTGTCCAAGTTGTAATTCTCTGCGTAAATCGGTGAGGTCTAACTTCCGTTCAGGCGCCTCGATAATGCTGTGGACCATGGTCCGTTGTTGGTAATGATCAAAGTCGGCATCAACTCCTGCCGATATACGATTCCGAATATGCTGATGTAAAGCGATAACTGCATCTCTTTGAGCATCGATTCCTTCGAGTACGCTGTTAAGATGTTGAATATGAGCCATTCCTTCACCAACAGAGATTTTCTTGCGTCCACTGACGGATTTAACCACATGCTCAGTCGTATCTGGTAAACGATTGGATAATCTCATCGGCCCTCCTGCTGGTAGGCTTCGTTGTTCGCAAAGGAATAAGTCTGGCCCGAGGTCTATTCGTAGAGAAATCGACTGTTGTACACTGTAAATGGTCCGAGGAGGTCCACCTTTCTCACTCGCTACTTTCATTTTGGTTACAAAATTTCCACGTTCCAATTCACGTAAATGTTTGACGATTGCTTGTTGACTCACATTGAGCAAATCAGCAAGTTGCATAGGGTAGTGCGGTTCACGAACTAACCGTTCGAGAATCTGTCGACGTAGCTTGTTTTGAAGCAGGGTTAGGGCGGTGTCAATATCTTCCACACTGGTCAACTCGGAGTTACCTAGACATAAGCACCCTTTGAATCCGTCGCTCAATACAATCGCTTTACGCCTCACATAGAGGTAGAGTCACGGTTGCCATTCGAGCCTTTCATTAAGCATACAGTAGAAACAATGAGTGTTAAAATTGCAGAAGAAACAAGGCATCTGTGACTTGAAAGTAATACAATACAATCAATTCTTCACAAGTCATCCCAAGTCGACCAATCTTTGGAATCAGCCTTTTTCTCTCTGGTTTCCTTTTGTTTTAGTCGAGAAGATGGGGATGAGGGTTTTTGAATTTCGTTTATTCCTCCGGCGTCCCAATCTGAAATTTCAGTAATGTTCGCAACAGGGCGTTCGACTTCTTTTATGACAGGTGTTGGAGAATCAGCAAAAGGATCACTGACTTTGTGAACCACTTCAGGCGCATCTCCTCTCATGAAAGCATAGACTTGTTCAGTTGTCATGAGTGTTCCCTGCATAACATCCTTTGAACCATCAACAAATCCATCCTCACTTTCCGTGATTTCTCCGATGTCTTCTTTCTTGGGGCCTATGTATATTGGGCTGTTCACATCGTGTAATGCTGCCAACATTTCTTCATGATTTTCGAACGATTGAAGGGTTTCCTCGTCTTGGCCAACTACTCTTAGAGTGCCATGAATCGCATTACTCCGAGCTGAGTATGCAAGAATTCCAGCAACAGGGAGGAAAAGAAAACCTAAGCAGCAGATGCCAAATCCAAACATCAGTCCACTCGATTCGAAAAGTTTTAACCCCCAATTATCAATATGGACCAGCCAAACTGTTTGACCTTCACATCCTTCATTACACGTACTTTGAGCAAGCATTTCACCACTTTCTCCAGCAATCCATTGTTCATGAATTTCAAAAGCCTCCCCGTCAGAAGCCATTGGAATCCAATCCGAAAAACAAGATTTTGGTGAAAGATCTTCAGATGCAGCAGCAGAACCGTCAATGGGGGTTAATGTGACATCCATGTCGGACTTACCATCCAAGACAATTGCCATATAGCATCCATTCTTTTGAACATCAAAAGTGACCGACCCCTCACCCTCAATTTGAGCGATGGAAATTTGTCGAGGGTCGTAAACCGAATCAATTGTCTCACTTTGTGCAGAAATAAGAATTGCTCCAATGACAAGGAAAAGAGCACCTAGAATTGCCAAGCGTGAAGCCCAAGGGGACTTTTGCGATGCCCTCTCTGCCATGGTCTGTCCTCAACCTTCTTCCTCAATGAATCCTTGCGCGTGTCAAGCCAATCCTAATTCGGCTAATTTTTCCGGTAAGTAGGTTTCAGTTACGAAATCTAAACCGTATTTAGCCAAGGATTGTTGCTCAGCTTTCTTTCCAAGCTCCAACATCATGTTGATTTGTTCTTGCCACCAACTGTCGGCAAATCTCGGATCGGTGAGTTCAGCATTCAATGCTTCAATATCTTTCTTTGACAAATCGTCACTTGGTAATTCATACGCAACAATATCATCGGCAGTAATGCCGAGATACGTCGCTGAGGGTGTTGCCAAATATTCGGAAATATGTGCAGTTTTAATAGCACCATATGCGATTGAAGCAAAGATACGGAAGGACCACGGATCCCCGTCAAGGAAGACAACAACGGGTAAATCCCATTCTTCACTCATCCGTTTCATGATTCGTCGAGTCGAACGAGCAGGTTGTCCTTTGAGGTGCAATAATCCACAACGGTACTGCTCATCAAATCCATTTTCAATCAAACGGTCAAACATACCACCGGTCTCGATTGCCATAATGAAATCAATGTCATGCTCAAGCAGTTCGATCTTCTCTAATTCCACGTTATATGGTACGCCATATCCTGAATCACCGACGTCATCCCGTGCATTGATTCGCATCCATTCACCACGTCGATTTCGTTCACGCAGGGTCAAATTTCCAATCATTCGTGCACCGTCTTCTTCAGGACGTAATTTGAAATCTTCACGCAAACATTTCGTTACAATTTCCAAATCCTCTGCCAAGTTATTGGAATCATTTTGACTACCGAATTTACCCATTCCCCATCCTTCAGAAATATAGTACATTTCTCTCAGAGTTGAAGATTTTCCAGCATCAAGCATTTCCTCGATGAATTCTACGACGTGTAATGTCCGAAGTAATTGCTTGGCTGAACCAAGACTTGTTGCATCGCGCACTGATTGCTTTTTTCCGTATTTGTATACACCGAGTTTCTTATCAAAACCAATGTTGGTTTTTGTTCGTACCGGTAGAGTCATTGTAGGCGGTTCACCTTTGACGATTCGATCATACATTTCTGCAACGACTTTATGCATTGCAGTTTTTGTTTCTTCTGCGGTGCGTGTCCGAGACATTAGACTTCACCTCCAAAGAGGGTACGCTGGCCTTCTGGCGGAGCGACAGCAGGCTCAACTCCTTCTTCTGTAGGCACTTCTGAAATTTCATTCTTTTCAGGTACAGTTTCAGGCTCATCCACCGCTTCACTCCCAGGTTCAGCCTCTTGTGAATCAACATCACTCTCCTCCATGATTTGTTCTTGACGACGAATTTCTTGAAGGAATTTCTCATCCATCTTTGTCGCTCCAATGACATCTTGGGAGCCTCGGAACAAGACTTCGGTTTCCGTCCAGTCACCGCGCTCTAATCCGGTAAGACTGTAGGCAATTATTTTCTTTTCACCAGGTTGTAATGATTCAAGTTTCCAAGCCCATACGCCCAGGGCTTCTTTCCGGCCACCGGTTTCATTGTTCTCGATCTTTGCTCCCGACTTTTCGGGCCAAGTTGCAAGTATTGTGTAGGCACGCACTCGGGTTGTATAATTGAACAATATAATTTCAACATCCGTTTGCTTCGTTTGCTTATTCCATTCTGTTGTGGTTTCGGAAATAACGGCGGACATGATCTTGGTGATTGAGCCAGAGAGCTCTGGTACAGGACGTTCAAGAATTTCAGCAGATTTCTTTGCGATAGCAGGTAAAATGTCATTGATGAGTTCGAACTTTTCCTTCGTCTTCGCCATTTTCTTCTTCTTTTCCAAATGCTTTCTCAAGCCTCGGCCCATTTCGAGCATTGCTTTCCTTCCTTCTTCCATGACTTCAGCATTGTCGGCAAGAGCCTCCTTTGCTTCAGATGTAAATTGAACATTTGTACTGGCAAGATGAACCAATACCGCTGCAGGTCCTTTTGGTACACCTCTTCCACCGGCTTGATCCAATCCATATTGGCGCCAATCAACACTCTCAATGGCTTTGGTAAGTAGGCAACCACCCTGCTGATACATCAGTGGGACGCGATTAGCAAACCGAAGAATTTCAACCGGCTTATCCGCAGCCATTGCGCCTCCAAAAATCAATCCAACTTCAATTTGGAAAGGATTTCCTTGTGTTACACTTGGGACTCGAGTCAGCGTCGATACGAAACGGGAGTCAATGGTTTTGGAAAGACCCTTCTTAATGAGTAACTCTTCAATTGGCGACAAACAATTCGTTGGTGGTTTGAGTAACTTAACAGGCGACCCGTTGCATAATCGTTCACCTTGGAAGGCTTCTAACAGATGGCGAATATCATCACCTTTTACAGTCTTCATCTTTCTTGTACCTGCAATATCTGCTGCTTCACACAATTCTTTACGAGCACGATTTGTAACTCCGGAGAAATTATTGAGTAAGAAATGGTTCAAATTCAAGTCGTTTGACTCAGTAATCATTCGTTGTAATTGGCCTAATTCAATACCATGGGGGTGGGGCTTGATACTTTCGACCTTTGTCGGTAGCCGTTCAGTAACCCGAGTCCAATGATGCTTTTCTCCATCAGGGTCAATAAATATAATTTCAGCGTGTGGATTGACAATACTGGTCATACGAAGATATTGCCAAACACTCTGCCGCCCTTTCTGGTATTTTGCCTTCATTTCAGCAGTCACTTCAGTGCCATGTTCTTTTCCAGAACCATCTTCATTATACCAAATCTCACGACCAGCATTTGCCTTCGTCGCTTTATTTTTCCGAGTATCGAGTCCAATATCGACAAAAGCAGCAGTCGGTTCAGTGGCAATTTTTGAACGTACATGAGTTGTTCGTCCAGTGGTTAATTGACAATACATGACTACGCCAGTAATTCCAATTCCCTGTTGTCCACGGGACTGTCGAATAGCGTGAAAGCGCGAACCGAAGAGAAGTTGTCCGAAGACTTTCTCAATGCTCTTCTGAGGAATACCTGGTCCGTTATCTTCGACAACCATTCGGATGATGTCCTTCTGAGCATCAACTTTGGTGATTCGAATTCGAATGGTTGGTAGTATACGAGCCTCTTCACATGCATCCAGTGCATTGTCTACGGCTTCCTTAACTGCAGTGATGAGCGAACGAGCTAACGAATCAAACCCAAGAAAATGCTTATTCTTTTCAAAAAACTCAGAAATTGCAACCTGCTTTTGATTTGATGCGAGTTTTTGTGCGATGCCAGTCATGGTATTCCTCCAACACAGGTCCTCCTTTGTCCCAATGACATCGGGCCTTTGTGGTAAGCAACCTTGTCGACCGACGGTTTTTAATGTCTAAGACTGAAGATCATCAACGAACTTGATTTTTTAGAAGATTGAGTCCTTCCAAATTAGTTAAACAATTCTTCGTGCCATGAAGTGATGATGCCCATGAAAGCAGAAGCAGCCACAGTTAATGGGCTGGCGAGGTAGAGTTTACCAGGACCTGAACGGCCTTGGAAATTCCGATTGATTGCTGATACAGTCACTTGTTCAGGGGTAATCGAAACGCCAGGTCCTGCGCCAATGCATGCGCCACAACCTGGGTCGATGAGTTTGACACCGACTCGTCCGAATAAATCATGCCATCCTTCGTTTACAGCCAAATCTTTCACGATACCAGAGCCGTATTGGATGTAGAAATCTACGCCTTCCTTGACAACAAGTCCAGCATTTTCAGCAGCCTGGCAAACTTGAGCATAGTAGGCTATGTCATCTGCTTTACCGGCAGTGCATGAGCCTCCGTAGGCGATATCGATTGAAACGTCGCCAATATCGGTAATGTTTGCGCCGTTGGTTGGGTCACTCGGAATTCCTTCATCGGGGTTGCCGGGATGGGCCACCATGGGTTGTATCTCTGACATGTTGATGATGTGGACTCCACCGTGGTATTGGGCCCCTTCATCGGGATGAACTGATCGACTCTTCTGAGTTTCGAAATCCAAATGGGGCTGAGATTTGATCATCCATTCAAACAACAAATCATCGGCTTCACAAATACCAGTTCGGCCCGAGCATTCTGTGGCCATGTTGCAGAGTGTAGCACGTTCATCAATGGAGAGGCTGGCTAATCCTTCACCTCCAAACTCCATACTTCGATTGAGTGTTAATTCTTCTCGAGCGTGGTCGGCTAAGATGAACAGGATGACGTCTTTGGCGGTACAACCTGGAACAAGAGTGCCGATTAATTCGAAACGAATTGATTCGGGGACTTTGATTGAAGTAAATCCAGCACTGATGAGATTGGCATATTCAGTCGCTCCAACACCCCAAGTGAGTGCGTTTGATGCGCCTCCCATACAGGTGTGCGAATCTGTGGCTTGAATGAAATCACCCACTTCAATGAATTCTTCTCGGGCGACTTGATGACAAATCCCAGGCGAGACACCATCTTTAGCAGAGTAATCTCGAACCAAAGTATGCTTTTGAAATTCAACTTGGAGGTCTCGTAAAGTCTGAATCTTATCCATATGGGGGACGAATTTAGGGTTGTGATGAGCATAGAGTAGATGGTCTTCGAAAACTGCAAATTTACTTGGGTTTGGCAGCGAGTAGTCTTCACCATACTCGTTTTGGAGGAATGTATGAACTTGAGCAGTTGTGAATTCATGCGAGTACCCGCCTTGAACTTGAGCAATAACAGGGTCATTTGGTTTGACACACTGCCCTTCTACTTGCCCTACGAGGTTACGGGCGATAATTTTCTCAGCCATGGTCATTGGCCGTGGAGGGGTATCCAACGGGGGAAGTTCGATTTCTCCATTTTTGAGGGATTTCGCAAAAGCAAACAAACCGCCCTTCTCAAGAATAATTTGGGTGACTTTATCGTAGCGGGAAGTGAATTCTTCAAGAGCGATATTTTCGCCTTTTTGCAAACGTTCGAGCATTGAATGGTCACCCATAATTTGTCCAAGGTTGATGTTATTCTGGGCGTGAATTGGGGCAAAAGATGCAGCTATGACAATATTAATTCCAGCCCAACGCTCACACTGCGGGGCAGTTTCTCGTGAAGAGCCAGTTCCTTTACGTTGGCCGGAAACAATAACCTCAAAGTCACCATTTTTGAGTGCATTTTCATTAAACACCCTTAATCCGTTATGCATCAATCCCGCATATGCATTCTTTGCGATCTCGGCAGGATCATGGTCAAAACAAACCCATGCAGGTGTCATGACATCGGTGTTGATGTCATCAAGTAAATCGTCAACTGTTAAGTCTTCCATTTTCAAATTGAGCCCATCATACAATTGTTTTTTGATAAGTCCGAGGTCTTTGGTAAGAAAGAGAACCCTTTTTTCAGGGTTGAGGGCGATTTTTGCCGGCGGCCAATTGTCTCTCATAACTCCCCCTCAAACTCTTTCAAGTGCTCAGTGTTGATAACCGGTTCGGGAAAAAACTCTCGTGGCAAGTGCCGTATTTTCAATAAAAACGCAGTTCTCCGAGTCCACAAGTTTAAGCGTATTGGTAATTAGGTTTAAATACAGTTGGGCATCGGTGTATAATAAGGTTCCCTAATCAGTTGAGCGATGATGCTCAACCAGGGCAAGAGATGAGGAATACATATGGATGAACAACAAGTAGAAGATATCGTAAAATGCAGTGATTGCGCAGGTCGAAATTTAACACGTGACGAAACTCGTGGCGAAGTCGTATGTGACGATTGCGGTTTAGTGTTAGAAGACAATGTAATCGACCAAGGTGCTGAATGGCGTGTATTTTCACCGGAACAGGGCGACCAACGTGCCCGTACTGGTGCTCCAATGACCGTCATGCTCCACGATAAAGGTCTCTCGACTGACATCGACTGGCAAAACAAAGACTACTCAGGAAAAACCATTAATTCACGTTATAGATCGCAATTCTACCGAATGCGTAAGTGGCAAAAGAGAAGCCGAGTTTCAAACGCAACAGAGCGAAACCTCGCTATGGCTTTGGCCGAGTTGGACCGTATGGCCAGCCGCCTTGAACTTCCAAAATCTGTTCGTGAAGCAGCAGCAGTGAATTACAAGAAAGCAGTTGACAAGCGTTTGATTCGTGGCCGTTCGATTGAAGGTGTTGCAGCAGCATCCCTTTACGCAGCCTGCCGCCAATGTGGTGTTCCTCGAACACTTGACGAAATTGGCCAAGCATCCCGTACTGGCCGAAAAGAAATTGGCCGAACGTACCGTTTCATGGTCCGAGAACTCAAAATGAAGATCATGCCAACCGGCCCAGAAGACTACATTTCTCGATTCTGCTCTGGACTTGGACTCGATGCTGAAGTCGAAGCAAAGGCTTACGAACTCATCAAAGCAGCTCAAGAGAAGGAATTGACAAGTGGCCGTGGACCAACTGGAATTGCAGCCTCTATCATTTACATCGCTTCGGTCCTGTGTGGAAAGCGCAGAACCCAACGTGAAGTTGCAGAAGTTGCTGGTGTAACAGAAGTCACCATTCGTAACCGTTACAAGGAACTCATTCAAAATCTCAATATCGAACTCGATATTTGAAATGAGAACCTGTTGAAACCTCGAGGTCTCACGATGGGAAAAGAACGAACTAAATTGTCAGACAATGTCTTCGAGGCTGTCTCTGCTGGAATGGTTGAAGCGTTGAAACGCGGCACCATTGCCTGGCCTTTGCCACAACCTCCGATGTCGGACCCAGACTTTCCACCAATCGCTCCTAAATCCCCCGAAGCGGTCATTGAGCAAGGGATTGGAATTTTACAAATGGACCGAGCAATGTTCGAATCAAATCTCAACACAGTTGTTGATTTGATTGTCCCGCATCGGATGAACCTCAGCGACGATCCCTTTACCGTACATCAGAAATGGCTCCACCGACGAGTTGACAAAGTTGCTGAAAGTCTTCTTTTCACCGTCACAACCGATTGGTTAGCACAAGCGTTTGACCATTCAGCTCCAAATACCGACCGTTGGTGGCTTGCTATTTCACTTCTCAACGGTTTATCCACGACTCCACATGGCCAACCAGTCCATCAAGGATATCACCTGGTCGAATCAATCACATTGGCTGAACGCCCTGGGACCTGGCATACACAACCTGACGCTGGGCCTCACCAATCAGAGTGGAACCCTCATGCAGTCATCCCTCGTAATTCAGGAGTTGTAGCACACGATGCTGGCGTTACAGCAGCTCGATGGTTAATTGAAAAATTGGAAAACGATTCTCTCGACCGCCGTCTTTTGCTGATGGAGTGGGTGCGCCTCCTCCTTCAACGACCCAACCTCATCGAGCCGCTTGACCTTGTGTCCATACTTCTGCGCCGTGCTTCAGACCCTGAAGCTGAAGTCGCTGCACGTGTCACGCTTTGTCTTGCTAAGGCGATTGAATTTAACAGAGACTCGGGGCTTGAACTTGCCAAACGCCTCCATCAGCGCGATGAACTTCTTGTCAAGCGAGGAATGGCAGATGTCCTTACCCGAATGTTCCGTCGTCTCGAATGGGATGCTGTACCGTTTCTGACCGATATGCTCGCTGACCAAGACGAAGGCGTCCTCGCTGCTGCAAGTGCAACAGTAGGGGATTTGAGATTCCTTGATTCCGAACTGTGGGCTGATACCATCGCAAAGTTAGCACAACACCCTCTTCCAATCGTTCGACGAAACCTCGTGCCTTTTTTGCGTGATTACATTGAACAATATCCAGAAGATGACCGTCGCCTTCTTCCAATTCTTTGGCAAGACGGCGACGAAGTTGTTCGTACACGAATGCGTGAACTGTTGATGCGAATGGAAGAAGTATCGCCTGACCATTTCGCAGCGCGCCTTCTTGATTTCAAGAAACAAGACTGCCCTCTTGAACCACTTTGGGAACCTCTCACGCAACGCCGCCCTGAACGAAGCCGTCTATGGCAAGCTTGGTTTACGGGTGAAGGAGAACAACCAACTCTACCCGAATCCCCCCCACCACTTCACAGTGATATGGACGAATCAGGAGAATTACCATCTGTCGAAGATGCGTATCAAATGTTAGATCAAGAACTCGGCTTCATCGATGATTGAACTCATTCTTCTTCCGATGAAGGAGCCAATGGTCCTACGGTGATGAGCCCTACATAGAGCGCATTGAGAATTACTAAACTTCCAATGAGTGTGAGTAACATTCCTGTTGGTTCAGGAACCCAATCCTTTAGATCAGCCCACGACATTACTTTGACAAAGAGCAAACATCCAAGTCCAAACAGCAAGACATTTCTCCATGTTTCTTCGGGAGATGCCCACAAATTGATCGTCGGTGCTACGCCTTTGCGGTCAAAAGCCCATCGAAACCAAGCCAGATAAAGCAATGTCAAGCCTACTAAACCGAGCATACCTCTTGAGAAAGAACGAGAGTCCCAAGGGCCTTCAGGAGTAATATCGATAAAAGACTGAGCAACGAAAAAGACACCAACAATGGCGAACCATCGCCACTCAAGAGTTCTGCCCATGTCTCAAGGCAGAAGGGCGACGCTTGAAAGCCTACGCCATCCAGCAGGTCTCATGGCGGTCGTTCAAGATGCCTTACTGGTCGCAGGAGGTCTTGGGACTCGAATGCTCCCAACCAGTGCATCGGTGCCCAAAGAGGCGCTTCCGCTTGTCGATATACCGGCTCTTGTGCATCTTGCCCGTGAAGCAGTCGCTGCTGGAGCACAACGTCTCCACATCATTTCCTCACCGAGAAAAGATATGAAGTCGTTACTTGGAGACCATGCGTGGCTTCAAGAGAAGCGTCCTGACCTTGACCCTCAACTCCTTTCACCGTTCGCTGATGTCGAGGTCTTTGTCCATATACAACATGAACCACTTGGTTTAGGGAATGCTATTGAATGTGCTTTAGGCGAAATTAATGGACCTTTTTTGGTCTTACTCGGCGACAACATTTTGCTTGACCAACATACTTCGCCAAATGCCTTTTCACCCTCAAAAGCAAGTAAAAAATTAGTTGAAAGTTTTGAAAAGAATGGTCTTCCATGCGTTGGCTTACTGGCAGTTCGCCCCGATGAAGTTTCCAATTACGGCGTCGTTCGCCAAGAAGGGGCGCGAATCCTTGAAATCTGTGAGAAGCCATTACCGGAAGATGCTCCGTCAAACCTTGTACTCTGTGGCCGCTATTTGTTTACTTCCGATGCCAAAAGTCTGCTGCAACACTATGATGTTGAAACCTATGGAGAGCTCCAATCGATTGCCATTCAACAACATTGGATGAAAAACGACGGCCTTGTTGGAGTTGAACTTGCAAATTTCCAATGGTATGATTCAGGTAAACCCTTGCCGTGGCTCCAAGCGCAGGTTGACCATGCACTCCGTCGTAGCGACCTTTCGACTTCCTTCAGAGAATGGCTCCAAGAACGACTTGCTGAAGATTAACGCTGACCAGGTTTCCAAAAGGACAGTGGCACGGGCTGTTCTCCTTGCGCTTTACGAAGTGCCAAATGATCGGCGCGTTCATTCCAACGATAGCCTCGATGGGCTTTGACATGCTCCCATGTAAGAGTTCGAAGTCCAGAAACTGCATCCCAGAGAGATTGAACATGAGCCACCAATTCACGGTTGGCTTTCGCTTTCCATGCACCACAAGCGAGGTTGCCTGCATATTGAGAATCTGCGCGAATGACTGCAGAATCATTTCCTCCTTCGACCAAGAGCCATCGTAGCGCAGCTGCAAACGCAGACAGTTCAGCAGTGTTATTTGAGCCAACTTCAGCACCAATGAAGTGTTCCACACCAGGTTGCGTCACCACAACATCAGCAAACTCTTCATGAAGATCACCACTCCTCTTTCCTAACCCAGTGTCGCCAATCACGACAACAACTGACCAAGCGGCAGGAGTATTTTGATCAACGTTCTGGTTACCAAGACAGGAGCCATCTACGTAGAGGCTCCATTTGTGCTCAGTCAAACTCTTCACTCGCCAATCTCTGCTTTGTAACCTGCAGCATCCATCAACACTGAAACCGCATTCGGTTCATCCAAGGTCATTCGAACAATCCATCCCTCTCCATACGGGTCGGTATTCATGAGTTCAGGTGCGTCGTCAAGTGCATCATTCACAGCGGTAATCTTTCCAGCGAACGGGGCAAAAATTGGTGAAGCTGATTTCACAGATTCAACGATTGCAAATTCTTCCATATCAGTAAGGACTTCTCCTTCACCAGGGAGTTCAATGTAGACGATATCGGTAAGAGAATGCTGAGCATAGTCCGTAATCCCGATGATGATTTCGTTTCCATCGACGCGCAACCATTCGTGCTCTTTAGTGTAGTATTGTCCTTCTGGAATGTCGCTCATCTTGTTCGTCTCCGAATTGTCGAATCGTCGGTATTTGATGAAGTCACCGATTGAGACATTCCTTGTTCCATCAATTCTATCTTCTTTCAAAGCATCGAGTATTCTCTGTTTTCGAACAAAACGTAGTTTTCTGCTTCGAACGCGTCGCGGTTCTTATTAGGAGATGGAATCCGCTTCGAAATGAAGTCAAGCGACTTCAAGGGATGGGACCCACATGAGTAGAGCATTTAGAGAAGGCATTGCCAAAAAGAAAAGAATTCACGCACCGATTCGTCGAAGGAATTGGAGCCCAGTTAGAGATCTCCAAGGTTTGAAAACTCGAACCCAAACAACCGGCTCCCAAATGGGACCACTCGTTGAAATTCCTGCAATGGTACGAATTGAAAATGAACATTGGGTTTTCGAACGTATCGAAGAAGGTGTTCTTTACAACCTCACACACAAACTCATTTTGCATGATGCTGAAGGCGAGAAAGTGATTGGCGGTACGACTGATATGCGCACTGCAATGAAAGTTGCACAATGCATGGCACAAAAAGAAAACCGAATCATTATGATTCAACCTCTCTGAAACAGAGTTTCAGAACAGGTCAAGAATCCACGAGATAACGCCTTGATTTACAAGGTAGAAAAATGTTCCAAGACCGATACATGCTGCATATACTTGGAACGGAGTAATCTTCCAAGCATCTTCTGATTCTTCATCGAAATATCGAATAAGACCTGCAGCCTGTTGAATACCGCTACCGTCGGATTTCTTCTTTGAAGCCATGTGGACCAATCTCTGCGAGTTGCCACACCTTTATCAACGCGACGCGGCCACGAAAACTACTCTTCTTCATCATTTGATGTCAAATCCACAAATGAAATCTCAGCTTCTGAAGTGCCGATGTCAAGAATTTGCCCTTGGGGAATTTCATACATATCACTCGCCGAATACGACCGACTTCCATCAGGGTCCGCTTCGATAAAGTATGCCTCAGCTCTTGCCAATGCGCGTTCGAACCCAGGGGCATTTCCGTCTGCCAAAGCCCCGCGTGCGACTTCCAAGTCATAGTCTGCATGCTGGATAGCCTTCTCTGCTTGCATTGCGTTCCAGTCTTCAGAGCCGAGTCTATTTTTCATTCGCTTCTGTACCGCTTTACCTTGTTCTTCAACCATGAATATTTGTTCATCAAAAACAGAACGAGCAGTTTCAAAGGCTTTTTTCCAAGACTCTTCATTCGATTCAAGGGAAACGCCAGCGCCTTCTTTCGCGAGATACTTCCGTGCGGCCGAGGAGTGGAAAAACTCCCAGGGCCGATGTCCAAGAGATGCAGAAAGGTCGAACAGCAACCGAGCATACGATTGCGGCGAACCTTTGAGTACAATTCGGTTAAGGTAACCTGAGTTGAATAATCCAAAGCCCCAATATGATGTTGAGGAGATTGTCAATCCTAAACCTCCGCTTTGCGTTTCAAACTTCCATTTCTGCTCATTGAATTGCGGTGGTTCAGAAAAGTGAGGTGTTTCCGGATTTTCAAGATAGGCCAAAGCATGTGTGGCAACATCTCCGAGGTAGACCACTTTACTCGGTAGAGTGAATGATTTAGGTCTCAAAAAGCCAGTATCATTTTCAACTCGATGATTCGCTTTTGCCTGACCTACTTGGGCATACACTACGAGCGCACTCTCATCATACCCGCGGTTGCCCATACTACTCCGGCCCCTCCACACATCATCAATTCGACGCCTTGTGACAAACTGAAGAAGAGAAGAATTGATGAGTAGCGCCCGCCATGGAGTGTTTGGTGAGCCAATGGCTGTAAAGAGTAATTCCAAAATCGACGCGTTAACATCACTCCCAGGTATTGGAGCAGCAACAGCAAAAAAATTAGTCAGTTCAAAGATCGATTCAGTCGCAAAGGTTGCTTCTGCAAGTTCTAAAAAACTTCAAGATGCGGGCCTTAGTGCTGCGGTTGCAAAGAAAGTAAGTGCAGCTGCCAAGGTTGCAAGTAAAGCCTCAGAGTCGGCAAAGAAAGTCGCTTCAAAGGCAAAGACAGTGACCAAATCCACCGCAAAGAAATCCTCTTCTGTGGCTAAAAAGACTGCGTCAAAAGCCAAGACGGCAGCAAAGAAAGCGACGGTTGCCACCAAGTCAGTATCGAAGAAGGCCGCTTCGAAAACCAAAGCCGCTGCCAAGAAAGTTTCTAAGAAAGCAACGGAAGCCAAGAAGGCAACTGTTTCCAAGGTTAATCACACCGTTAAATCATCCAAATCTTCGGATGGACGAAAAGGAACTACGCTCCGAGTGCCACGTAAAGTGACCGATATGCCATGGTTCAATAAAAAGTGAAACTCTTTCACGTAATGAAGCGCTAGCATTGAATACCGCCTCGGCGCACAACATTTCATGCCTCGGCGAAAATACGGTCGGTTGAGAAAGACCGTTGAAATGCCGTCAAAAGAAAAATGTTCGCGATGCCGTTCAGGTAAATTTTGTCCAATTGAAGGCCACAGTGGGCAAGAGATCAAACCACATCGCGAATGGACAGGCCCAACCATAATCAAAAAGCGAAAACAAAAGCGCACGTGATTCACTCAATACCGACCGAACTGGTCGACGGTGTGGTCTCGATGAGCTCCTCTTGTTCACTTATGCTTGCAGCAGCAGCCGCTTCGAGCGTTTCTCGTGTTGCCTGAGCCCTATGGTAGACTTCACGTAATGTTTGGTCAGAGATTTCAAGGTAAACTCGAGTGGTTGCAATACTTGAATGGCCGAGGAGTCGTTGAATGGTCACCAAATCAGCACCTCGTTCCAACAAACCTGTTGCGAAATTATGACGTAAGACGTGCGGCGTCAATTTCCCTTTTGGCAGCCCTGCTTCCACAGCGAGCGAATCCATCAGGCGTTGAACACCTCGAGGTTGTAGGCGCCGACCAGCAGAATTCAAGAGAAATGCAAAATCATCATCACGAACACGAGCATCCCGAATCGGGATCCAAGCATGGATGCGTTCAAGTGTTCTTCGTGTAAAGAGTACTAAACGGTCTTTGTCCCCTTTGCCGCCATAAACTCGAGCAGACCCATCTTCGAGGTCAATGTCATTTCGATCCAGATTGCATACCTCGCTGACCCGTAAGCCAGTGTCAAGCATCATTGTAACAACGATAGAGGCTACGGGGTTTTCACTTTTTGCAGAGGCATCCAAGACCATCGACATCTCTCTTCGATTCAAAGTACGAGGGAGTCGTTTTCCAGTTCGTGCTCGAACCAAATGGTCAGGCCAGCGATGTCCGAGCCATTTGAGTAGATGTCGAGCCGCTGCGAGCCGTGCATTGTACGTGGTTGGGCGCAAGTCCGATAATCCGTGCGTCCATCGATCCATTCTTCCACTGAGAGGCTCCATTCGTTCAGCCAATTCATACACAGTTATCGCTTGGTATTCCGCTTCACTCAGAACATTTTCTCCTGGAAGAGTTGTTTCAATTAATGCTCGTAATCCACTGGCATAGGACTTTTGAGTATTCAGTGATTTATTCTCAGCCTTTAACATCTGCATATAACAGGCGAACCAAGGTAGGTTTTGCATGTGAATAAGTCGCGGCGGAAGCACAACTGAGGCATCATTGAGCCGTAGTTGGCTCGGCCTCAAAGCCTTGCGATTCCGCTCCTCTCCTCTCCGTGTGTTCATTGGCGTTCACCGCCTCCCGCCTAGGGCGGGCGTGCATCCCGTGCTCCGTAGAGCAGAAGAGAAGAATACGGACTCCCATATCAAACCACCGCGCGTTCCCACGAAACAGGAATCGAGAACACGACCCCTGGTCCAACGCCGAGCGTCAAGCGTTGGTTTCTTCAGCTGAAGATTCACTGAACTCTTTCAGTGGTACATCGAGCATTGCCTGGCGGAGGGAAGTTCTCAATTCTGTGAGTTCACCGTAACAAATGAGCACATCCTCATATCGCAATTGCAGTTCATTTGATGGATTCCACAATAAACTGTTATCGCGAGAAAGAGCAAAAACAGGAATTTCAGAATTTGATTTGAAAACACTCGCAAGCGTTTGACCCACAAATTTTGGATGGTTGCGGATTTGAAGTGACAGAACTCCGGCACCAGGGACAGTTCGGAGTAATTGGTCAAGATCGACTTCCGCAAAAGCAGTTTCACTTGTGACATAATCAATAATCTCTCCAGCGACATTGACGCCACTTGCTTTCTCGATACCCTCGAGTCCAGGGGATGAATTGACTTCAAGAACCAACGGTCCATTTCTTGATTCAAGTAGGTCAACGCCGGCAATATGTAGCCCAAGGACTCGTGCTGCTCGGCATGCTGCCTCTTCGAATTCTTTTGGCAGATCTACGCTTTCAACCGTTCCATTGAGGTGATAATTGCTCCTAAACTCTCTCCCACGGGCGCGCCGGCGCATACTCGCAACGACCCGGTCTCCAACTACGAATGCTCGAACATCTTTACCATGGGATTCAGCAATGTATTCTTGAATCAAGATTGAGCGACCAGTGAGCAACAGTCCTTGGACAAGGTTCCGCGCTTCTCGAATTGTGTGGCGCAAAAACACACCTTGGCCCTGCGTTCCTTGTGTGACTTTGATGACAACAGGTAGTCCGCCGACAAAATCAACTGCAGTTTCGACATCAATGATGTCTCGAACATAGGTGGTACGAGGGACCGGGATCCTGTTCCGTGCGAGAATTTGCGTTGCATGGAGTTTATCCCGGCTTTGAAGAATCCCAGTTCCAGTATTTGCAGTCCATATTCCGAGTTGTTCGAGATGGCGGAGTACAGCAACACCGTGCTTGGTGATTGAATGACCGATGCGAGGAATTACAGCATCAAAATCGAATAACTCACCGTTGTGCAAAATATCAATCATACCATCTGCAACGAATAATGAAAACTTCATTGGATCTGCGACATAAGGGTCCAGCCCCCGTTTCCGTGCCTCTTCGACCAATCTTCTGGTGCTGTAGAGGCGCGGGCCTCTTGAGAGAATAGCAATACGAAGGTCAACATCAGGCAATACCCCTTCTGTCCTCTTCACGCCATACTCCTCCATGCTTGCGAGATTCAGTCGCGCCTTTCAAGTGCTCGCTCGAAATCGGGGTTAATATGACCGAAGAAGGGGCAGTGGCTGTTAGTGAAAAAATCACTACCAATGTTGACCAAGAGGAAATTGAAGAAACCCTCACTTTGGACCAACGGAAAGAGGAATTAAAAAAATCGCGCTGGAATGTTTTTTTGTGGCTCGGTATCGCGGTTCTGATGTTCACATTTGCTCTCTTCCCAATGCCTTTCAGTGCTGGTTATGACGACTTCACCCATTCAGTTGAGAAAGATATCGGGTTTGTTTGGGGTCCTTCTTTACCCGGTGACGATTTGTTTGACGCCCCCCTCCATCTGGAAGTTTTGACATCCTCTCCACCGACTCATTCTGAGATACGCCTCGATGCATACGTGATTAAACAAAACAATTGCCAACAAAATCTCGGTATTTTCACTGAAGAAGCAAAACTTGGAACCAATCACGCATATCAATACCAGTCGATTGATTCGTTGATTGAAGATGAAGAATATACGTTCAAGTTTTCTGTTGACCCGGGGCAATATTGTGTGATTATTCAATATTTCAATGAGACAAGCGGTGAGGTTGACAAAACCTCGAACAACGATATGTCTGTCAAAGGTAAAATGTGGCCAAATCAAGTGATCGGTGGACTCTTCGGAATGATCTGTCTTTCATTGTCAGCCTTTGCCTTTATTGGAGCTCAAAAGCACGGCGCTCATGTCAAAAAGATTCTCGAAAATGGAGACGAATCTACTGAAGACAAAGTCTTGGCATCCCTCACCGGTGCACGTGTTGCTGCAGGTCCAACCGGCCCCCCAAGTGCAGGTCCAACCGGTGGCCCACCAGGTGCAGACCCCGCAGGCCCCCCTCAAGCAGTTGAAGCGCCAGTGACTCAAACACCAACAGAACCCGTTGAGGAAATCGCTCAAGCCGAACCAGAACCCGTTTCTCCCGAAGCAACCTTTGAACCGGCAGAGGGTGGATATTTCTTCAAGAAATTACCAGATGGCAGTTACGAGCAAACGGTTTATGTTCAAAATGCAGATGGCTCTTACGCTCCCCATGAAGGATAACCGTACCTCTACGAGTATCAAAAACTCGGGTTTTATGAGGCATAATTGGGGTCATACTTGAAAGGGAAAGACGACAGGCCTAGGTGAGGGTTTGGTGATGTCGGACGAGCAAACATCTTCTTTGACAGTTGCAAAACTCAAAGCATTATGCATCCTTAACGATTTACCTACCAGCGGGAAAAAATCAGATTTGGTTGAGCGTCTGCTTGACTCTGGTCTTTCAAATAAGGAAGTTGGCTTACCCTCAAAAGTAAAGGTTCAAGCTGTTTCAAAGCCCAAAAAAGAGAAGAAACCAGAAGTAGAACCAGAAAAGGAAATTGTCCTTTCGATGGAAGATGAAGATACAATAACCCCTACTAAAGAGCACGATGTCATAGATGATGAAGATTCATCTGAAGAAGAAAGTATTCTCGATGCAGAGATACTGGATGCAGAATTTGTTGACGAAGAACCATCTGCAAAAAGAAAGAAACCGAACATGAAGAAAAAGCAGGTGCGTGAAGGCCCTGCCACCCTTATTGACCTCATTCGCAAACCACAAGTCGCTGCGGTTCTGCTCACTTTGATTATTGTCGGTGCAGGTGGATATTATTATCTCGACAACCAGCTCGACTCATTCACTGCTGAACAACTTCGTTACGGCGACAGTATGCAGTACCAGATCACCGGTGATGAAAACGGATTGGCAACTTTCCTTGCCACTGAAGGGTTTGTTGAATTGGTCATGGATCAACTTGAAACAGATGACGAGATTTGTAAACTCTCTCTTGATTTTGGTGGCGCAGGTAGTCTTTCCATTACCGATGGCGGCACGAGTGAATTGGTAAATGAAGGAGGTTCAACAGACCGTTTAGGAGCAGTACGTATCGTTGGAGGAATGGGTGCAGAATGGCTTGCTGTTGAAACAGTCAATACCAATTCATTGAATCCATTCCGAGTACATCGCCATCTTTCAATAGGAAGTATATGTGAATTCGGAGCGATCACCGGCTCAGGAACTGCAGACCTTTCTTCGACCAAATATATCGAACTTCGAAATCAAGATACCAAAGCAACTGAGTTGAATTGGGGAATCGACCTCCCTTCTCCAATTGGCAAATACCAAGGTACGGCGGTAAGTTATGGCGTTGGAGGCTTACTCGGTGGGCTAGAGACGCTTGCACCAGGACTTGCTTTGATGATGCAACCCGTAGAAATTCAACATTTGTTTGCGAACGACCTCATTGACAAAGGTGCAACCGGAAGTAATCTTGGATGGGATTGGCGCGTGATTGGCATCGATGAATATGGAGGGAATCCTGCTTGGAAGATTGTCGCTACACACCATGATATCGAAGCATATTGTTTAGGTTCTGCCACCATGAATTTGTGGGTTGAAGAAGGAAATCCTTGGGCGGCAAAACAAACAGTTGATGTTTTGATTTCAGAGACACAAGCCGGACAATCGGGTTGCTCTCCAGCATCTCAATTACTGAACGATTACGTCTTACCTGAAGGGGAATTAGAGTTGCATCACACCTTTGCTAAAACTTCATTGACCCGTGGACAAAAACAATTGGACCTTGGTTTGACCTATGCTTCTAAACCTCAAGCCAATCAACTTGGCCCGTCAAACAGTGAACTGGAAGCATGGGGGGAATATGAACTTCATATGCCAGATGACTCAACACTTCGCCAGCATACCTTTGAGGATGCCCTTGCTTGTTTCGAGGAATGGCCAAACACAATTGCCCCTGGAGCATCCAGAGCCCTTGAAGAAAACGGCTACATTTGGCGCGGTACGACCGAGCAGATCTCATCATCCGTATCGCAGTGGAACCTTTCTTGGGTTGCAACAGATAAACAAGCGGGCTGGGTCCAGTTCAATCTCACAGGAATACCAAATGCAGATAATTGCCAATATGACAAAAGAGGCGATTTGGATTTGACTTCTTGGAACAGGGACTCGATCCCAAGTACATACAACATCACCACGCTTGAATCATGGTTTTCAGACTCATCTCGTTACGATATGCTGGCCGGTTCAGAACGCTTCTTTACTTCATCTGGCGAGTATCAGAATGATGTAAAGGTGGGGTACTTGATTGCGGTTCCTGGCGATGATATCGGCTCCCTTCTCTCACAAATTGGTGATGGTGGAGATGGAGCAGTTACTCTTGACATTTCTCGAACGTGGGATGAAAACGGTGAACACAATCAGTTGAACCTCATTGCAGATGCTGCAGAAGGCCGACTCATCGGCTGGAGTATAATCACTAATCCAGTGTGATTACTTCCATTTATTGGAATCCCAATCATTGTTTGATGGGGGCACATACTGGCCCATTTTCGAGAAATCTGGGGCTGCTGGGACATCACCGTACATCGGAGGTGTAGCAAACATTTCTGGCGCCTGCATTGGGCGTTTTTGCGGCCTTGGAATTGAGTTTCGACGTCGCGTGAATATCAAAACAAGGGAAAGCACCACGACTATACCTCCAAGAGCAATGATCAAAGCATTGGATTGGAGAATCGACTGGCTGTCTTGTTCATTGAGGTCTACAACTTCTTCTTCAACTTCAGGAACAGGAGGATGCCATACGGTATAGGTCACCATCCAAGTTGTTTCGATAAAATCGTCGCCATCAAACAGAACGGCCTTGATTTCATACGGTCCAACAGTCCCGTTTAAGGCGCACAATTCTTGAGAAAAAGAAGCATTCTTATCTTGACAATTATGAGGCTGTTCGGTGAATGAAAGTCCTTGGGAGAGTAAACTTTGATTTCTGTACCACTGAACAGTAAGGTTGAGTCGCTGAATCGATGCATCATCTAATTCGAGTGAGAGGGCAAGCTCGAGTGTATCGTTGGTCGCATTAAGGACAAGATCTGACATCAGAGGTGCAGGTGTAAGGCCCGACCTCCTGTCAACACTTTCGTCAATTCCTCCATCACAATCATCATCCAACCCATTCCAAATTTCGAGAGCATTTGGTGAGCGAGCAGAATCGTTATCATCGCAATCAAGGAACCAACGGAAACCATCTTGGTCGGCATCTGGGTCAATTACGAATGGGTTGGTGAAGGTAGAAAGAACTTCAATCCCATCCCTCAGTCCATCACCGTCAGTATCATCATCAAACGGATCTGTCCCGATTTCGAGGAATTCAACCAAATCGAGTAATCCGTCCGCATCCGCATCTGTGCCAATAAATGATTCATCAGCTTCACCATCACAGTTGTTGTCGATGTTATCTAAGAGTTCAAGTGCACCCGGGTAAATACTCGAATTGGTGTCATTACAATCTTCAAACCAATAGAAACCATCCATGTCGGTGTCGTTGTCTTTGACTAAGGGGTCAGTGAGGAGGGTCAAAACTTCCTCTCCATCATTCAAGAAATCACCATCGGTATCGGCGTCAGAGAGATTGGTGCCGAAGACGTGGAATTCACCAAAGTCCGAAAGCCCATCTCCATCCGTATCGGTGGCATTGAATCCTTCATCCCATTGGCCATCGCAATTATCATCGATACCGTTGAGAACTTCAAGTGCGCCAGGGTAGACCATTGCATTGGTATCGTTACAGTCTTGGAACCAGTAGAAAGCATCACCATCGTTGTCTGGGTCGGGGACTAATGGGTTGGTGCCGTACAGCAACACTTCCTCTCCATCGAGTAACAAATCATCATCGGTATCGTTGTCCAACGGGTCGGTTCCATTGACATTGATTTCAACTCCATCTGATAAACCGTCAGCATCGGTATCGCTGAGTAGAGGATTGGTCCCATAGATCAGCACTTCTGCACCATCATTGATGGTATCATCATCGGTGTCAATATCATTAGGGTCGGTGCCATAGACTTCGGTTTCGTTGGTATCTGAGAGGTTATCACCGTCAGAATCAAGATTCATTTGGGTGCCATAAATAATCAGTTCCCACTCATCGAATGAGCCGACATCATTGTTTCCTTGGTCTTCGACGGTGAGTGTCCAGTTACCACGGCTGTCTTCATCCCAGTTATGCACGGTTGAAAAGCGCCAATTATTGTAATCGGAATTATCATCGTCGTGTTTTTCACTCAACACGCTTTCTGTCCCAGAGGGGCTTGTCAAGATGATTTCCAGATCACCACGGAAGTCATGAGGGATATCTACGATGATGTCGACATTTTCGACTAAGATTGCATCGGTGACTGTGGTATTGCTTGAGATATAGTTCGGGCTGTTGTCTGGAATATCTGTATCGACTGTGGTTGTACCTGATGAGAAGGAGACTTCTTCTTCAACGGAAGTCCAGCTTTCTGCCATTGAAACCGCCGCACCAGCGTCGATTACACCATACCCGTACTTGTGACTCACCTCATGGCCAGCCCCATTGACTCCCCAAGAAGAATCCGAAGCATCGTTTTTACGAGAGGTGAGGACGATGATGTGTTGAACATCGCGCCATGTCAAGTTCGAGTTTGCTTCGAGCATCAGAGCAATGACGCCAGAAACAAGAGGAGTTGCTGAAGAAGTTCCACCAAAGGAATCAGTGTAATCGTTGTTTGTGTATCCACCAGAACCTTCGATGTCGGTTGTAGTGATGCTTTCACCATCGCCATTTGAGGGCGAGGCGACGAGGATGTTCGCGCCAGGTTCAGCGTAGTAGGATTGTCGACCTTTGTGATCTACAGCGGTCACTGCGATGGTGTAACGAAGGTTTGCATATCCATCGTAATTTGAATTATCCTCATCATCCAATCCATTCCCAGCGGCCCATGTGATGATGTTTCCAAGCCCACTTCTTCCAATTGAAGCATCGTTTTCCATGGCCGCTAACATCAACGGCCCGGGCCCTTCAAGAGTTTTTCCATTATCGCTGGGACCCCATGAATTTGAATAAATATCAATATCTTGACGTTCGTGTCCTAAAGCGCCGCCTTCGCGAACATCAGTTGTGCTGCATGAGATCAACTGCAGTCCAGCAAGACCTGCCTTGGGGGCTGAGCCACTGACGCCGATGTTGTTGTCACCAACGCCTGCCGCAACTCCCGCTGAGGCTGTGCCATGAGCATTGTTGGAGCTCGGAGAAGGATCGCCATCATCGCCACAGAAATCGTAGTCAAGTGTCGATTCGTAATAATTATCTAAATCAGGGTGAGTCCAGTCGAGTCCATCGTCCACGATTCCAATGACAACTCCCGTCCCTCTGTATGAATTCCAGGCGCCCGTGATGTTGACGTCTTCCCCACTTGTTCCTCCGGTTTGGCCAGTGTTCTGGAGGTGCCATTGGTCGGAGAATTTGGGGTCATTTGGAACCCAGCGCGGTTGCATGTCGTTTTCGACTAAAGGATAAGCAGCTTCGATCATACCGTCTTCTCTTTGTTGCGAGAACAAATTTGGCGCTTCAAATGGATTCACATCAACAATCCATGCACCCGGGAGTTCCTTTGCAGGCTCACCGGCATATTGAGGTGCAATAACGACCCACTGGGTAGCGGACTCCAACTGTGCTTCTGAATAGATTGAAAGGTCGCTTTTATGGGCGAGGGCAGCCTGAATTATTGGAGAATACGACTCGACAAGAGTTCCATCCCTTGTTTCCGTAATTCCAGTTTCGAGAGGTTCAGAAGATGGAGAGGCAAATGCGCTTGCCATTGGCGAGAGCAATGAACATACCAGTACGAACAGTATGGCACAAGTGCGCATACTTTCTTGTCGTACTTGGTCCATATTAGCACTACCTGTCTTCTGTTAGCACTTGGCCAGATAAACGAAGGGCGAGTGCTTGGAGGGTTTCCTCGCTGCTTTTCAACGACCGAATATACCGTGGAATGGTATGTCTCGATTGAGCCAGGTCATCAAGTGAGCCCACCCATTCCAGTGATTGCGTTGGGCGTGACAAAGAAGCAGAATCAGAAGAATGAACACTCCAAACCGAACACCCATCGCCATCTTCAGATGCAGTCTGTAAGCACCATTGCTGTGGCAATGGGGATACATTACACTTCAGCGAGTGCCTTTCTGCAAATCGGACAAGGCAATCATGTTCGATATACAACGCCCCCATCTCCTCGAGTGCTTGTCGAGATTGCTCGTCTTCTGCACCCAGCTGAAACCATACCAGTGGAAATTCTTCTTTTGAGAATCGAATGATGAGATTACGAACAACAGCCCGTGAGCGTTCAGGGGCAAGGAACAAAACCACGACTTTTGGGATGACGCCATCATCGAGTTCAGGCCGTATCGGAAATCCTTCAATTGTAGCGCCTCCATCATTGATATGAATCGGCGCAATGGCCCAGCCGCGCTGTTTCAATTCTGACACAGCAGAATGAGCCGGGCGTTCTGAATTGAGGCCAGCACCATAGATGTGAATCACATCGACAGAGGATAGAACCGATTTGAGTTGAACAATCTCTCCTTCACCCCGAGAATCCATATCTTCGAACCCTCGCCTTCTCCTTATCAAAACTTGTACAAGCACAGCCATCACTTGTAACTCATCTATATGTTTCAAGACACCAAACCCCCAGCGCCCGCCATGGCAGACCTAACGCGCCCCCCGCATGACCGCGGGTATGAGTTATGGACTGCTGAAGAAGGTCCTTCCCGCTTGCTTTTAGCAAGTATTGACCGGTGGGTCAGTGCTTTACTCGCAGATGATGGAATAAATATGCCATTTATGGGCGGTTCACAGAAAATCAATGCTACTCTTTATGCGCGTGCTGATGGAATAATTGTCGGTACTGCAGCGGTAGATCACATGCTGCAAATTTGGGCACCTTCTTTGAAAATATCTTGGATGGCAAGTGACGGGAAGAAAGTATCACAGGATGATGAAATCGCCATCCTTTCTGGTGACCGAGAAATCCTTCTCGCCATGGAGCGAAGCATTCTAAATCTGTTAGGTCAACTCTCCGGAATTGCAACAGAAGCGAAACGTTGGTCTGCGCGCGCTCCTGGTCAAATTGCTTGTACTCGGAAAACAGTATGGGGCTTGTTGGACAAATGGGCCGTCCACCTCGGTGGCGGTTTGACTCATCGTTTACATCGAGACGATGCCAAGATGCTGAAAGAAAACGACCTCGCATCAATGCACGAGGATTTAGACACCCATGCAAGCCGAATTGTCGCCTATTTACAAGAAGTGTCCGCAGACGATTGTGGTGCTTTCCTAGAAATCGAGGTACGGGAAGACAAAGAAGCAATCTTGGCTGCTGCAACTTGGGCTCAACGTGAAGGAGAAGTGCTCCCTAAACTGGTCATCATGCTGGATAATTTTGGCCCTGAACGAAGTCGAGAAATCGTGGCTCAATTAGTTGAGATGAATCTGAGAGACCATATCTGCCTTGAAGCGAGTGGCGGAATTGTGTATGACCAACTCGATGAATGGCATGAAAGCGGAATCGATGTACTTTCGACAAGTGCAGTCAATCGAGGCGTTTCACCACTTGATATTTCGATGATTGTCGACGGTGCTTGAGGGAATACGATGACCGAAATCGCTGCAGACCCTAGTCATCCACGTTATCAATCCTTGTTGATGCGACATCGTCTCGAAGAAGCCGAGAAAAAAGGAATGCTTGCTGGGAGTGCACTGATTGCACACGGTAGAGGTGAAGCATTCGATTACTTGCTCGGTGAACAAACGATTCCAAGCGCGCTAAGAGCAACGCAACAGGCTCTCGCACTTTTGTCATCAGCCAAACGCCCAGTGATCAGCCTCAATGGCAATGTTGTTGCTCTTGCAGGTAAAGAAGTACTTCATCTGGCACATCAACTCAAATGCCCTGTAGAAATTAATATTTTTTACCGAACACCAGAACGAATGAAGGCTCTGCTCGGCCACCTGAATGAAATTAAACTTCAAGAAAAACTGGATGTCGAGATTCTTGGAGCTGAACCCGATGCCCGAATTCCAGGCCTTGAGGGCCCCCGCGCTAATTGTACGAAGCAAGGGATTTTTGAATCGGATGTACTTCTTGTACCACTTGAAGACGGTGACAGATGCGAGGCTTTAGTGGCTATGGGCAAAACAGTTCTTGTCATCGATCTGAACCCTCTCTCACGAACAGCTCGAATGGCTTCAGTTACCATCATAGATGAATTGTCAAGGGTGATTACAAACATGAATGAAATGCTTCTCTCAGGTGCGGCGACCAAACCAGTCGAAAATTATCAAAACGCTCAAACCATCGAAGAAGCCTTTACCCATATCGCAAGTTTTCTTTCTTCGGAAGGGTAATTTGGTCATTTAAACTCCATTTAAGGGGCTTTACCGGCAAATTCTTTTTATTCAAGAACGATGATTAACGATTGAAATGAGCGAAAGTCCGAACCCCAATCCTAAAAAACACACCTTTGGGTCATCTATTTCGTTTGATCTGGAATTGCCACCAGAACCGAAACGTCGAGAAAAGAAGAATTTGGACGAAGTACTTACAGAACAACCCCCGGATACACGCCCAAACGCTCCAGAGATCGGTTGCCCGGGATGCGGTCAAGAAATTTCTGAAGATGAATGGCTCGAATCATTGGTAGGTTTCATTTCAGGCGTTCGGGATTTTGAAATAGGTACTCCCGTTCGATCACGAATTGTACAAACCTTGAGGAATACGGTGACAAACATGGATGTCCCTCACCCTCGCGATACATGGGAGTTGAGCGTTGTTGCTCGATTAATGGACGAAATAGAACGAATTGTTCAAGCAGAAAACCTTCGAGTTTCAAACGAAGAACCAGATCAAAGTTTTTCTGTAATCGAAGTCCAAGAAATGATTCAAGCCACAGAAATCGAAATCCGAAACACAATGGCGACCGAAATATGGGGGGAGGTGGTGGTTCAAGTCCAAACCGTCTTAGAGCCAGAATTGCGCAAGCAAATTGAACAAGAACTGTGGAGTGAATTTGAAGCAGAACTCCGGCGGCGCCAAGAGACTTAGAACGTGTTTTGTAACTTGGTTGCAAGTCGAGCAGCAATACCTTCTCCAACACTTGAACACGAAGCATCGCCACCCAAGTCATAGGTGAGTCCTTTCCCATCTCGTAAATGGTCAGCAACACTTTCATCGATTAGACTACCAATGAGAGTCAATTCATCATCGTTATTTTTACCACCGAGCCAGTTCATCATCAACTGAATTGAATTGATACTCGCGATTGGGTTGACTTTATTCATTCCTGCATATTTTGGTGCCGAGCCATGGACCGGTTCAAAGAATGCATTCTTGTCGCCGATGTTTCCAGATGCAGCCATACCCATTCCTCCTTGGAGAACGGCGCCCAAATCTGTTGCAATGTCACCAAACATGTTTGAAGTCACAACAACATCGTAACTTTCAGGACTTCGAGTGAGCCATTGAGTGAACGCGTCAATGTAGCCGTAATCAAGTTCCGTACCGGGATAGTCAGGGGCCACTTTGTCGAATGTTCGTCGGAATAATTGGCATCCACGGGTTACATTGGATTTGTCGATACATGAAACGCGCTTTTTCCCGTCGATTGGAGCCCCATTCCTCGTCTCAGCAATTTCAAAGCCCATTCGAATAAGACGTTCACTGCCATGTTCGGAGATTGGGCGAGGGTCGTAAGCAACTTCGCCCTTGAGGCCAGGGAATGTCATTTCTGGAGGTTCGTAAGGTGGACGGCCCATGGCACGGTCAGCACTGCGTCGAAGAAGAGAATGATACAGTCCTTCTGTGTTTTCTCGTAGAATGGTCATATCAACCATTCCAGGTTCCCAGATTTGGGTAAATTTCCCATGAACTTTGTGTGGCACTCCTTCATAGAGTTTGATTGGTCGAAGATTCGCATAGAGATCGAGGCCACTGCGTAGTCCAAGAATAACCGAGCCACCAGCGAGGTCGCCATTTGGAAGGGTTGCGCCGGGGTAACCAATTGCTCCGAGATACAAAGCATCGGCTTCTTCACGACAGAAATCAAATGAACCTTCAGCCCATTCTTCTCCGGTTTCGAGATAGTGCTGCCCACCGCATTGAATGACAGTTTGTTCGAAACCTTGGTTTGTATGTTGTTCGATCGTGTTGAGAATTCTTTGAGCCTCAAGCGCGACTTCTCGACCTGTTCCATCGCCAGGTAATATTCCAATACGATAGTCTGCCATGTTTTTTCGCACGAGTAACCCCTACATGAACGCGCCCCCTTTTACCAAAGGCCGTCTGCTTTCAACGCCTTCTTGATTTAAGCCGTTGGCAACGACATGAGGTATGTGACCGGTGCAGTGCTACTTTGTTACGAGTATGAGGTGTGTGCGTGGTTTCTGCAATGGAACACAAGGTCTCCCTCAAACGAGAGGTTTCATAGGCCGTCATTGAGGAGAGCAGGTAATATGAGTGACAAACATCACAAGGTTTCTGAGGGGCAAATCGCTGTCGATCAAATGCCCGAAGAGGTCCAACGCTTGGTTGAGGTCATGAGGGGTGTCAATCCGGGCTGGGATCTTGAAAAGTGGCTGGCAGACCAAGCAAATATGGCTCTTGAACTCATCACCATTGACCTGTCCCGTGAAAAAGTATCTATTCAACAAAGATTACACAGACTTGAAGCAATTGGGCGGCGACTGGATGTACTAGACACTCAAGATGCGGACCCCTTTCAACGTAACATATTCGATTGCTTCAATCTTGAAGTTGACCCGAGCTTAAACGGCCTAGGGAAGCGAACGGCAGTCAGTGAAGATCACATTGAACTTTCGAAAACCTCCGAGGTTGCTCTGCATCCTGCAAACAATTTTCTTGAATTACTGCCAGATGGAGAAAGTGATGACCCTCTTCTCGCCGTTGTATGTCAAATGCTCCTCATACATGTGGAAACTGAACTCTCACAAGGCCAGCATTGCGCAACGCTTGAAACAATATTCAAACACTTGAATTCCAGCGGCATTAGTCCGGAGGAAATCGACGAAGCATTAGACCATTTACTCATGAATGGGACTTTGATTGAAATCGATGACGACTGTTTTGTTCCGATGAACTGATTCCGACATATTGACAGGAAAGCACTTCTTCGGCGATTCATGGCCACTAAAAAGGAAGGCGCAAAGCGACTTCTCGACACTTTGGATTCGAAGGGTAAGTTGCAAAACAGACTTTGGTTTGCGATTAGCCAAGGTGTACTTTTGAGCATTCTCATCGGTTACTTGGCAGAACAATGGCGTTTTGGCTTAGCAGCTCTACTTTTATTCGGTTTATTGATTCAATTTTCTTTTGAACGAATGAAAAACAGCATTGAGGCAAGCCAAATTCAAGCTATAGCCGACCTTGGTTGGAAAGACACCTCACTTTCCGATGAAGAATACAGAATTCGACTCATGAAGGTCCTCAACGGGTGATGATTTTCCATGCAAGATCCGAGTGCCTACTTTCTTCAGCAGTATCGGTTTGAAAACACAAGAAAACAACATCTCCGCTTCCGCTTTTTCGCCCTCATCGCATCGATACTCATTCTTGGGTCGATCGGATGGTTCAACAAAACACTCTCCTTTACCGGGATGGTCGTATTCGAAAGTATAGCAATTGGAAGTGTATTTCTGCTCGCAGTATCGGCACAAAGAAAAGCTATTGAACGTCAAGATGCGCTCTTTATGTTGCTTGAAGTCGACCCAACAATACTCGAGCATTCAAACCGAATGGAACTGGCTTTCCAAGCGGTACAATCTGGGGATTTACAATCGATTCAAGTGTCGAAAACGCAACGGCGTAACCGTGGTTCGGATGAAAAAGGATTTACCTCAGGCCGAACAGAATCACAATTAGATACTTTACAACCTCGAAGAGATGCTTCTCTTTCTGAACCCTCCTATGCGGGGCTCGAAGATGATTTACGCCCATCTGAACTTTTGGTAAGTGAAGCCAATGCCCGATATGGCGAAAAAGCTCAACAGCGCTGGCAAGATGCTGAATCAAAAGACATCGACCTCATTGAAGCAGGTGTTGAAAAATTAGGCGATTTGGTCAAAACAGATTGGTTTGAGAAGAATGCAAAGGATGGCGCAGTCCAAGATTTAATCGATTCTAAAAAGCCTGATGAAGAATTTTGAGGCAACCCCAATAACTACGACCACCTCGGATGAGGTATGATGACCAACGCCATCTTGGTTGCTGGTGGGCGAGGGAGCCGGTTGTATCCTTTCACGAGATACACCCAGAAAACACTCTTACCATTGTACAACCGCCCGGTGATTGATTTCGCTTTAGCCACAATCCGTCGCGCTGGAGTCAAAAACATCACCATCATTTCAAACGAATTCATGGGCCAAATCGCTCAACACGTAGGAGGAGGGTTTGAGGATGAGAAAATCCACTATGTACTCGAAGAAGAACCTCTCGGTGTCGGACATGCTCTCAACCTTGCCCGCCCATACAATCAAGATTGTCGTGTCTTAGTCTATTTTTCTGACAACATAACAACTCTTGAGTTGACCGATGAAGTGAATCGATTCAACGGCACCGAGAAAGAACCTGGTTGCGTACTGCTCGCACGTGAAGAACAACACCCAGAAGCATTCGGAGTCGCTGTACTCGATGAAAACGGAAACGTCACAGACATTGTCGAGAAACCAGAAAACCCCCCTTCTAATCTTGCTATTGGGGGAATCTATCTGTTCGATGAAAACTTTTGGGCGTATTTGGACTTCGCAATGTCACAACGCGGAGAACAGTTTTCAATTTCGGACGTCACCCGTCAATATATCCAACTCGGTAAGGCAAAACTGCTCTCAGTAGGGGAAGAGACATGGGTTGATTGCGGGACGCCAGAAACCCTTCTACTCGCCTCTCAAATGGTTAAAGATGGTAAATTAAATCCTAAACCTCACCGCGAACATTCACCATAATCACTTCACCAATTCCTTCATATCAATGTGCATGACCCTTCGACCATGAAGGTCGGTATTATTGGTGCAGGAATGGTCGGAGGCGCCATCGAGATTTGTTTCGCAGATGCGCACGAACTGTTCGTTCATGACCCAGCTCGAGGTACGCAATTATCCGATGTCACCGACCATGTTGATTTTGCATATATTGCTGTGCCAACACCACCGCATCCCGATACTGGGGCGTGTGATACTCGTATTGTCGAGAGCGTTTTGGATGAATTGCCGGACGGGTTTACTGCGGTCATCAAGAGTTCAGTTGTTCCTGGCACTACCGAATCATACCACGAACGTTATCCACACCTCAAGATCGCTTACTCGCCAGAATTTTTGGTTGAACGCCAACGCCTCGAAGACTTTGCCAATCAAGATTTACTTGTCTGCGGAACACATCATGCAGATGTCGCAGAACGCGTGTTTTCGCAACACAGGGAAGCAGGTGTTCTCCGCCGAGAAAACCTCTTCCACGTTACCCCAACTCAAGCTGAATTAGTCAAATATACCAAAAATACATTTTATGCAATGAAGGTTATTTTTGCCAATCAAATGTACGATATTTGTCAAGCAATGGGCCAAGATTGGTATACCATTCGCGACATGATTACTGCAGAACAGACCCAACCCATCGGCCCCTCACACCTCGACCCTATCTTTGGCCTCAACAGGGGCTTTGGCGGCAAGTGCCTTCCGAAGGACTCACAGGCTCTTGGGGTATTAGCAGAATCGTTGGATTGTAAATACGAGTTTATGGACGCTCTTCAAATTGACAATTCCAAACTTCGCAATGTCCTAACAGGAAAACCCAGCGATGTCATCACCAATGACGATTGAGGACACCAGAATGAACCGCCCCAAAGTAGCAGAAGTTCTTCCGAGGGGGACGTTGCAACGTTTTGGAATCGCAGGTGGCTTCAACACCTTCCTGTTCTGGATCATATGGGAGGTTCTTCGCTCCACTTTCCTTCTTGATCTTTTCAATGAAACGGCAATGTGGTCGATTTCATGGGCCATTTCAAGTATCTTCGCTCATTTTGTTCACCGGACTTTTACATTCGATGGCCGAAAGAACGTCAAGAACACTATTCTCGGGGCACTTTCCGTTTATGCCTTTGGAATGGCAGGCTCAACCCTTTCGTACGATGCCCTCATCACTCTTTTTGATGCCCCAATCCGTTTACTTTTCCTGATTAACATGCTTTGCTGGGGCCTGTTTACCTGGGCCACAATGCGGTGGTTTGTCTTCGGATACACATCCGAAGAAGAATAAATCATACAGCGTGCGTCTCGATAAGGTCGAATGGAATAATTTCCAACGCCTTTTGATGCGTAGATTCCATGTCGATAGGGCATGCAGTTCCTGCATTAACCGCATCGAGCCATGTTTGTGCACAAACACACCACGAATCTCCAGGTTTGAGTCCCGGGAATCCATGCATAGGCATTGGAGTGATCAGATCATTCCCCTTTGACAAAGCATAATTTAGAAATTCTTCAGTAACCACGCAACAAACGGTATGGGAGCCTCTATCATTTGAGTCAGTGTTACATTTCCCGTCCCGATACCAACCAGTCATTGGTGCACAGGAGCAGGTGTCGAGCGGCTCTCCCAGAACATTGAGGCTTTCATCCATGGCACTAGCAGGGACCCCTCTGCCATCAAGTCTTGCCTTTAGAATTGTCAAAGAGCACTCTTTGGCCGACCATTTCCCAGTTAAGAATCACTTTACAAGACGAAGAATCAGCGTTGGGTTCTAAGTCTAAGTCGAATACGCAGGTGTAATGCTACCGGACACAGTACACAAACTCCCTCGAGAAGAACGTTTTGCTTATGCGCGTTTACTTGCATTTATGGCAAGGGTTGACAATGAATTAACCGTTGATGAGATGGCTATGTTTGAGCAACGACTTGGCACAGCTCTCCTCTCTCCACCTCAAAGAAAAATGATTCGTAATGCTTTGAAGTCTCCGCCCTCATTAGAAGAGTGTCTTTCTGCAATGGGTGAAGAAACTGGACGACTCGCTTTGCGAGATGCAACTTTAATGGCTGCTGCTGATGGTACTGTTGATGATGATGAGCGCGAAGTATTGGAGTCGATTGTCGAACATTTCGGACTCGCCCCAGATTCTGTAGAACATCTGCTCAAGTGGACTGCGAAAGGCTACCGTTGGATGCAAGAAGGATACGATATCCTCAACGAGATATCGGAGTGAACCCCGTGTATCTCGATCTTGCAGTGGATTTCGCTCAAGAAGATGTCAAAGGGTACGCTGAAATTATGGTCATTGTAGCTTCGGCAGACGGCGCTCTTGTCAAGGAAGAACTTGCAATTATCGAAGCACTCATGGGCCGATGTATGATGCATCCTGAAATGAGAGTAGATGTTCGTAATTTACTTGAGAACCCCCCATCACTTGACTTGGTCATTTCGAAATTAAACCCCGTGGTACTGAAGATTGCTTTACGGGATGCAATCCTTGTTGCGGCAGTCGATGGCGAATACGATGAATCGGAGTTGAAAGTTATCAAAACGCTCGCCAAAGCAGCAGGAGTTCACAAAAAAGAGCTCTCGGCTTTGTTTGAATGGATTAAAACAGGTTGGGAGTGGCATAATGAGAGTTTTTTACACTTGGGACTTCTTTGAAAAACCCGCTTTTTGGCTTTTTTCAGACCCTTGAAACAAGGGTCACATTCAAACCGGAAAAGCCAGCCCGCTGGTTTGGGTGGGGTGAATGCAGAGCGGAGTAAGCGGATGGTATGCACGACTAGACCGATGTCTCGGAGATCGTACCGAACAAATTCATATTTGGCTTGCTGCGTGGGAGCAATCCCTTCTTGTCCACCAACCAATTGCTGCTCTTCTTCCAGAAGATTGGCCAACACTTCCTGCGAATCTCTTGACCGACCCCGGTCATGTTCTTGATCACCTTTTGGCTCGGCATGACGCAGAGGCTGATGGGCGCTCTCCTCGTGGCGCACACCCTACTCCTCCGCGTCTGGCAGATGCAGTCATCGCTTCTGAATTATTGGAAAGCTTGACGCGTCCAAAAGCACCGACTCAAACATCTTCAATGCACCTCAACAACCTCCCGCCGGGTTTCCGGCAACATCTCGAAAAACTCAACCTGCCTCAACTCTCCCAAGAACCTGAAGTCGATGATGAATCTGAATTTGAACGAGTTGAGCTCGGTCTTCGAACGCTCAGTGGCATCCCCCTTCCAGTCGCAGATACTTCATGCGGTGGTGGAATCTTCCACGCACGATTGATCCGACGTCACGCAGAAAATCACAGTGACAGCACCATCGAACGAAAGGTCGCGGATACCAAAGCCCTTCTTTCTTCGTTCCAATTACTCGATAATGACGAATTAGTCGTATCTTCAACACGACAACGCTTGTTACTCGAGTGTATTCGTTTTGATTTGGTAAGTTTGAAATCGAACAAACCTGGATGCCTTCCACGAAAAGAAGCTGAACAATTACTTGAACAGGCAGTTCGCCAAGGTGATACTTTGCAAGGTGGTTGGCCTTGGGCAGAATCTCCACGACTCATCGTTACCAATCCGCCTTGGTTGAGAATCAAAGACCGGTTCCGCGGAATGGAAGAAGGAAGTAAACTTCGCCGAGAACTCGGTGAACAGTTGCGGGCCCTTTCCGACAATGGTGTTCCACGTTTCTCGACAATGCGAGGAAACGTCAACCTCTATCGATTATTCATTGAACGAGGATTGCAAATTTTGGAACAAGGCGGCCGTTTGCGCTTAATCGCCCCCGACAGTATCCTTCGAGAACAATCATCCCACCCACTTCGTCAACTGCTCGTAGAAGGCCACGGATGGAGCGAGATTTGGGCTATCGAAGAAGCCAACCATTTGTTCCCGGGAATGACACAGGGTGTTGCAGTGCTCGGCATCACTGCGAAACAAGAAACAGAGAAACTCGTCATCCATGGCCCAATTAGTCGCGCCGATTTACGTCGTGACCAAAGTGGTCTTTCAAACCGAGTTCCCTCTTTTGAGATGGAAAAAGAACGTTGGGTTGCTTGGGCTAAAGATACATGGGCTATTCCCCGTTTGCCACGGGACCGCGTCGAGCGCAAACAAACCCTCCAAATTCTCGACCATCTCGCGAGCTTACCTCGAATGGGAGAACAGCAACACGCTATTGCGACCAACGGGCACACCATTCGTGTGCGAGTCGGCGAAATCGATCAAACTGCACACTCAAAGTCGATTGAAACATGGGTCAAAGGACGAGGTTCACGACCATTTATCCGTGGAGTGCACTTTTCTGAAGATGAAGACGGTCAAGTCTTTGTCCGCCATCCAGCTTTCCGAACCGACATCCCATCAAGGGCCAATGAGCGCCAACTCGCCATGTGGTGCGGAAGTGCTGAACCGAAATACGGTCCGCGACTTGCTTGTCAGGCCATTGTGAATGCTCACCAAGAACGCCGTCTTCGCTGGGCAGTTATTCCAGCAGGATGCGTGCTCGGAAACAGTGTGAACCATATTGAACTCCATACTGAGATTCAAGAACGCCTTATCGGGAATCATGGTACACTGGAGAAAGCCCTTCACTGGATGTGTGAATTATTGAATGCGAAAGATCTTGACGAATGGGCTCGTGCTTGGTCCGCCAATAATAACGTCAATAATTACGAACTAGAAATGCTCCCCGTGGAAACTACATCTGAAATGCCGGAATTGGTGCTTTCAATTCAGTAATCAAGCAAACTACGGCCTACTTCTTTCGGTAATGCAATCCGACAGGACTGCAATGGAGTGCAACATCATTTATTACTGATAAGCCACTGCATTGACCGTTAGCGATTAATCGTGGTGAGTTAAATGGGAATTCATCCAAAGATTGGCATAACCGGCTTACCTCGTAGCGGCAAATCTGCCGTTATGGAAAAAGTCCTCGAAATGCTTCAAGATGAGCGAACACGCGAAATCAAGATGCGAGGAAGCTTAACCGAGGCACCAATCATTGGTGGCATGCGAACTGAGCCTATTTTAGACGGTAGCGAGCGTCTCGGATACAGCGTATTCAACATCGTTACCGGTGAAAATGCAATTATGGCTCACAAAAACATCGATTCGCGCCTTCGTGTTCTCGGATATGGAATTGATACAGAAGCTCTGGAACGAATTGCTATCCCCGCAATTGAATTTGCTCGTGACGAATGTGAAGTGTTGGTCATTGATGAGATCGGAAAGTTTGCTGTAGAAAGTGAAGCATTCGTTAACATTGTTCGTAGCGCTCTTGAAGTTGACAAGCCAACATTGTTGACACTTCACAAGAAAAGCCGCCACCCTTTGTTACAAGATATCCGCCGTCGTGACGATGGCCGTATTCTCGAAGTTACACCAGTGAATCGGGCATTACTCCCCTACAAAATTCACAAGTTGATGCGAGAAACCTACTGAGCCCTTGCTTGCCGTTGGGTTCATTGCCTTGTTCCTCTAGGCAGGTCTATGAGCAACCCATCCGATGCAGCAACGTCGCTTTTGCTCGGTACTGGAATTGGTTGTTTTCTTATCACTGGTTTTGGTTTTGTTCAAGGCCGAATGAATCTTGAAACGATGAGTTTAGGATGGCTCTTCCCTCTTATCGGTCTTTTATTGGTCATACTGTCAAAATCTCTTCGTTCAGAAAGTGGTCTAATGTCCCATTTCTTCCCCGATGAAGACGACGATATGTTGTCTGAACGAGTACGAAGTGAAATCGAAACGACGGTAAAAGATGGAAGCGTAAGTTCTGCATGGGCGGAATTAGAAGCAGCCGTACTTGAATCGGAATTGAGTGAAGAATAGAATTGAGGGCGTAGTGCTTTCATTCATCTTCCGAATTGTTTCCAGACTCCTTGTCATTATGCTTGATATGGAGCGTAAGCCCAATGGTTGCCATTGCGCCAGGAATCCATCCGAACCAAAGCGATGTAAGGAACGGTTCATCCGATGAAAAGGGAAGTATTGCACACATGGCAGTGATGAAAAGAACCGGGTACAATACGAACGAAGCAGAAGGTGAAGGCACATCTCGTTCGATGAACCACGGAGTTAGAGAAGACCAAGGTAAAGCAAGCCAAATTGCTGGAATTAAAAAGAGAGCGAACGGCGTAAACATGCAAAGAATGATTGGAGAGAAAACAAGCGTCATTTTCATCCACCAGATTTCGGGGCGAGGGGCTGCGTCGAACCCAAGTGCGGGTAGAAATTGTACCAACATCATGACTGATACAGCGACTGCCGCCACCCAAAAACCATACACATAAGGTCCTAGACCAGTGCCAAAAACACCAATTTCATCAAGATGGAGCGGTGTTAGAACAAGGACAAAAAGAGCCATTGTCGCAGCTAAAATCATCATCGCCCAACTCCGCCCTTCTCCGTGATTGAGTTCGGACTCGATTCGGACTGCTGGTTGGATGACGATGGCTAAGCACACACCTAAGTGAAGCATAAGGGTCAGTGGCAAAAGAAGACCTATCTCCGGAACTTTTTGCAACCAATCATCTTGGATATCAAGCGTCAATGAAAGCCAAACAATTGTTGTCAAGGCCAAGATCAGTACTTTGTTTCGAGCTCTACGGGCGAGCGTTTGAAAATTCTCTCCAGCAAAAAACAACGTTGAAACTGCAAAAAGTTCTCCCCCAAACATCGTTAATCCCGTAAAGAGAAGAACTGGAGCAAGTGTATCCCAAGAAGGAATCGTTCCGATTGGATTGAGAGGTAACGTATTTGCAGAATAATACGATGTTTCTGGGAAAAGAGTTGTCGAGAAAAGTAGGAGAACCAATCCGGTAAACATCATCATCCGGTTTCGGAAATCCTGCCGTAAATCGCTTCGTGCATTCGCTATACTTGGCAAGCGTTCAGAAAGCAAGGCGAACAAAAGAATCACCAGAACTACGGATTCAAAGCCACCATCTCCAGTCATTATTAATTTCAAATCACTGAGTGAAAAATCACCCGGGCCCATGTATTGCGCAATCTCGATATGGGTGAGGTCACGCTGAATTAGAGCAATGAGTCGAACAATTAACATCAGTAACAATTGAACTGGGGGCAACCACCGAATAGCCAAAATTGCTCCCAACCAAAAAGAAGTATTCTTCTTTTTTGCATATTTCTCTATTGCCTCATAGAAAATCCATGCGAAGAGACCGAACACGAACAGCGGCAAAAACCACGGCAATGTATCCCCCAACATGTTTGAGCCGTGGGGTGCAAAGCCCTTGAGGATGGCGGAAGCAAGATAGAGAGGAGCCAAGACCCACACACATGGGCCGCGACCAATGGCAAGAGCAAGATTTGCTGGTTGTAGCACGCGATACGCCTTTAGCAAATCTTGCCAAGAACTTAGGTTACGACTTAGATTCTTGGATTCAATCAGCGACAACTTCACTCCCCGAAACGCTCCGAGTCACGCGCGCTCGGCATGATAAAGCATGGACAGAAGCGCAACTTCGTGAATTAGGGGGGCAACCTCTTCCTTGGGCCGAAGACGGTTTTGCTTGGCAAATGCCCTTTGCACGTGGCCAAGCTCCTGACGAACGGAGTAAGTATATTCTAAGTTTACTTCACGAATCAGGTCGAATTACACGCCAAGAAGCAGCAAGTATGCTTCCTGTTGTTGTTCTTGACCCTCAACCTGGCGAATTGATATTAGACTTATGTGCGGCACCAGGCTCCAAAGCAACTCAAGTTGCTGAAGCAATAGCGCCAAGTGGTGTTGTTGTTGCCAACGAACCAATATCAGGGCGAGTCAACATGCTCGTCTCAAACAGAGGTCGCCTCTCGACAGCAAACATGCTCATCAATCAACAAGATGGCCGACATATCGGCCGAATCCCTCCACCTGGTTACGATGGAGTTGTTGCCGATGTCCCTTGTACAGGTTCAGCAACAACTCGAAAAAACAGAAATGTATGGTGGAAGTGGTCGCCGAAAGAAAGTCGTACATTGTTCCGTTTACAAGTTGAAATCACTGTAAGAGGGGCCAGTCTTTTACGGCCTGGTGGGAAATTAGCCTATTCGACTTGCAGCATCGATCCGTGCGAAAATGAGGCGGTGGTTGCTCAATTATTGCGTAAGTTACCGTATTTAGAACTCGTCGATATTGATGAATCAAAACTACCGGGTTTGAAACTCCGCCCGGGACTTACCGACTGGGATTCGCTTGATGAAAAGGGAGAACCACTTCCAAGAGGCGCCGAAGTTGCCCAAACCACATTTCTCCAACCTGCTCACATGAGTCCTGCGGCTCGGCTTCATTGGAATGAATTACTGGATGAAGAAATCGATGAAGATACTGAAGTTCGCATCCAATCAGAACTTGCGAAATGCCGACGTCTTGTTCACCATGATAACGACACAGGCGGCTTTTTTGTCGCTCTGTTCCGCCATCGACCAGAAGCAACTCCGGAAGGGATTGCGAAATCATTCATCCGAAATCGAAAATCTTCTCTTCATTCGGAATGGGTGCCTTTGGTTCTTGACCAACCTCAAACCAACCGCCATACGATTTATGCTGCAAATCCCGAAACGATTGACGAAGCAAAAACGAGGTATGGTTTGGACGGGAAAGACCTGTCTTGGTGGACTCGAGGTAAGCGCTTGAACATCGCTCCAAAAATGGTTGAAGAGCGTATTTTCAATCAAAAATGCCCAAATAAGCGAGGTAATTTATGGCCTGAAGGGACCTTTCACCCACTCAAATTGATCCATGTCGGTTTACCGGCTTTTACCAAGAAGCGAGATGCTTGGCGGTCTCGCCAGGAAGCAGTTCCAGCACTTCAATCACTGATTACCGAATCGAAACAGAGTATCTCAACTGAAATATTAGCTCGATTGCTGAAAGGTTGGGCTCCAATGATCGAACAGTATAACAGTGAATTTGAACCCATTGAAGTTGATGGCCCCCTCTTGCTTTCCTGCCAGTTACCAAGTGGAGAGGCTCTGGTCTCAGCATGGGCTGGTGCGCGTTTGACCTTGATGATGGATGAAAAAGGCAGAGATATTCTACGGCTCAAACTTGATATGCCTTTCCAAGCCGATGATGAGGAAGAGTGAATCTCATGCGAACTCAAGTGTTCCTCATTTTTGTGTTCTTGAGTATCATTGCAGTACCCTTCGCCTCTCCTGAAGAGAGTGGAGAATGGAATCTTGTCGCTTCGAAACCTCTTCCTGAACAAAGCAGTTCTGAAACAGTAATCTACGAGAACTTCCTCCCTCAAAATGGACCTTATGAGGTCCGAAACAGTCCGGACATGGTGCTTCTTTCTTGGTGGAAATGGAGTGAAGAAACCAATTCTGATTGGCCGGATGACGATGCACAATCTCGTCTGGGTGAATTAGGGCTTGAAGACGGAACAGTATCTCTGTTTAATGAGGCGCAAGGAGATAATCTTACGCTTGATGAGGGACTTCTTCTCGGGCAGCAGCATTCGCGTGAACAGCAAACCCTGGCCCTAGAGGGTTCGATAGAAATTGTGAGCAATGAGTACAATGAATGGTTTTTACGTTTCCCAGTTGAAATGACTCCACTGGTGAATTTGAGTGGAAACACAGTACTCTATTTCTTTATCACTGAAGATGATGCTACGGACAACCATGGGCGTAAAGCGACTCATTTAGTCCGTGACATGAAGCCTGAAATTGGTTTTTCAAACATGCAAGGAAACACCACTGAAACAATATGGGAAATTCCACCTGAACATTTGCTTGCAGCAGGTATTGACTTGGAATCCAATCCATACGGCTGGCACATCACTCTCGCCTTTTTTGGCGAAGCTGAAGGTGACGACACCAATCGATTACTCGCCCTCTACCACACTTCTCTTCCAACTCGATGGGAAAACAGTACTGTAGGGCATTTAGCGCTTCCAGTGTTCTTACTCATTTTCGCCAGTGTTCTCGCTTCTGGCGCAGTGAGTAGTGCGTTGAAAAGGGAAAAAGGCATGCCTAAATTGAATGCAGAGTGGGCCGACAAAGGTCACCTTGCTGCCCATTTCACGTTCCGTGCAGGCAATCAAAAAGTTACGCTGAAGTCCTGTGAATCAGAACCCCCTTGGCAAATCAAAGGTGGATTTAAGACCAAACGTATCGCCCCACATTCAGAAATCGAATTCACACTTCGATTCAAAGAAAGGTTCGATACTGACTGTCAAATTTCCTTGGGTCTTGAAGTTGAAGAACTTGGAACTTGGACTCAATACCTTCGCCTTTCTACTCCACCTCAACTTTCAACAAAGAATGGGCAAAGTGTTGAAACCAATGAACATGAAGCATCGAATGGTGAACCCAATGGATCTTGATGAAACCGACCGTGCGCTCTTGGCTGCTATGCTTGAAGATGCCCGAACAAGTCAACGAGCGTTAGCTCGCAAAGTTGGAATCGCTCAAGGGACTGTCCTCAATCGAATTCGACGAATGGAAGAGGCAGGTATCATCAAAGGCTACAGCGTCATCTTAGATCCAGCATCAATGGGTTGGACGATGACCATCATGGCAGGGCTACGCATCGTCAAAGGAAGGATGATTGATGTCCAGACTAAAATTGCCGCAGACCCTCGTGTTTTTGCTGTGTATGACGTGACAGGAGAATGGGATTCAATGGTTCTGGCACGAGTTAAGGACCGAGAAGACCTCGACAATCTTACAAAGACAGTCTTCACACTTGACGGCGTATCACGTTCATTCACACACGTCGTACTCAACACGGTAAAGGAAGATGGTATGCCCAAACCGCCTTCAAAATCTTAATTCACGAGTTGAATTCGAGAGGGTCCTCTTGTTCTATGAAGGGTGACAATTCTACATCGAAACTCTTCAAAGATTCGACGACTCGTGTTTCTGGTTTCAGTGCTTTTACCAACTGGTTGTATAAGATATGGCAGACCTTCACATCGAGGCTTTCAAGACGTTCAGTAAGCGTTTTTTGTAACCTCGTGCCAGTTCGATCCCAATCCATCAGGAGGCAGATACTCGGCCCACCATCGGGGTTTCGGGTGCCGTAATTTTCGTACAAGTAGGTGATGAAACGGTCTAAGTCCCATCCCCTGTTGAGTATTTCGAGCGGGCCTACAAATCCAAGGGTTTCCAAAGCGGCCCGGTCACGTTTTCCTTCAAGGACAACTGGCCATTTTTGTTCACGATTTTTTTTACGCGCCTCACCTAATGCCAACCCGGCAAGAGCAAACCGTTGTGCGGCATTACCACTGCCGAGTGGAGAGCGATGTTTTTGGTCGCGCATTTACTCCTCCTCCAAGTGGGGCTCTAGCAGTTGAACCAAGGCGTCTGCAGATATGTTTTCGATTCGTATTTTCTTATTTCTGGAGGTGGCTCCACTCACGATCTGCAATTGAGATTTAGGGATTTGAAGTGAGGCGGAAAGAACATGCAGCACCGCATTGTTCGCTTTTCCTTTTAGCGCCTCAGCGCGAACAGCCACCGTTAATCGCCCCCGCCATTCATTGAAACCGATAATGCCCTGTCTTTTTGCACCTGGATGGACATCAACTTCGAGCATTACTGCCCCGTCCAATGTGGATTGAACGCACGAGGAAATCGCCATCAAATCAATCAATAGGAGGCCGTTTATCAACCTGACATCTTCTTGAAGCATTTAATATTGCAGATATGTGCTAATTTTGAAGCGCTTAGGCACATTTCAGCATTTGTAAGCCCCCGCAAAGATCTGAAAGTTAAAAGGCAAAAGTGAAAAGACAAATATGTCGCGCAGCACCTTGTATTCTACAAGGGTTTAAGTTCGGTACCATCGGCCCTATTATTGAGGATAATCTATGCCTGCTGAAGACACTGTTTTCAATGTCGTGTATGACAAATATATGTTTTGGAGTATCCTCGTGGGTGTCTTCACCTTTGGATGGATGTTTATCGCTATGCTGCGCTACCGCGACGGTGTAGAGCCTGTTGAGAATTTAGAAAAGTACCACATCGAAGTTGGTTCTTTCCCCGTTGATAGCCACAACACAAAACTGGAAGTCGCCTTCTATTTAGTGCCAACGATTCTTGTTGTTTGGCTCACAATGATTGCTTTGGCCTCGAACTATTCCGCATGGACCATTCCAAGCGATGAAGACACCTTCAACGTCGATGTTATTGGTAAGCAATGGTTCTGGGAATTCCACTATCAAGAAGAACTCACATGGGAAGATGACCCAAGCGTCACCTACGTCAATGTCGATTGGTCTGCAAGTGACCTTACAGTCGATACCCACGGCTCCGAGGCTACGAATGTTACCGTCGAAATAGACGGCGTAAAGTTCGATTATGCCATTGATTTAGCTGCGGAAATGGCTTCGATTTCAGATTTCTATCTGGATGTCAATCTCCACAACGTCGTTACTGTCTATGACGCCAATGACGTTTTACTTCACACCTGGGAGCACCTTCCCGTCGGCACTATTCTTTCAACTGCTGGCGGTGAAAATTTGATCATCCCTTGCGATGAGAGTTCTACTTTGGACCTCTATTCCCGCCCACACGATGACTCTAATCCAGCCTATGTCGGCGTTCAACACGCATTCTGGTTGCCAGAATGGGGTGTTAAGGAAGATTTAGTCCCTGGACTTGAGGCGGGTACAGTCATGACGTTCATGCCGGATGATGCGGGCACTTTCCCGATTCGCTGTGCTGAATATTGCGGTGATTACCACTCGAAGATGGTAGGATTCATCGACATCGTCGCTCGTGATGGTGCATCATGTGCAGCTGACACGGGAATTAAGAAAATGGATACCGGTAGCGATGGAGGCGGGTACTGATGTACAAGCGATTCACTCTTCTTGCTCTCGTGCTGGTCATGCTTGTAGCAGCTCCACAATTCGAGGCTATGCCTACCGGAATCGGTAGTGCAGCAGACGGCGGGTGCAGTTGTCACGCAGGCGCTTCACCAGATACGAATGTCATCGTAACCGGATTGCCGGGAACCTTTAACGCAAGTGAAACCTATTCATTCACAGTCACTGTTCAAAACGATGTGATGGAACTCTACAACGGCGGCGTCATCGAAGAAGATGGCACTGGATGGAATGGCCGTGCAGGTGGATTCAGAATCCTCAGCACCGGCGGTATGGTTTCAACCGTCAATGAATCACTCAGCCACGAGATGGA
>CAJJCQ010000012.1 GCA_905182725.1 uncultured Candidatus Poseidoniales archaeon | reverse complement strand
GAGTGCGGGAGGCAGGATTCGAACCTGCGAACCGATAAGGAATGGGACCTAAACCCACCGCCGTTGACCAAGCTGGGCGACCCCCGCGCAAACTGATGGCGGCGCCTCTTGGATTTGAAACAAACGCATCAAGCCGATGCTTCAAAACCTGATGATTTGACAATTTCGACAAGTTGGCTTGTCGTGACCTCTGATGAGGTTGTCACAACACCTGAGTCTGTTTCATGAGAGATATCTGCTTTGAGGACTCCGGGGGTTGCTTCCAAAACTCGTACGACTCGGTCGGAACATCCACTGCAAGTCATGCCAGTGATGTTGAGGGCGTGTATTTGCTCGGTCATGTTTGATGGACGTAAGGGAAGGCTTTGAACTCATTCACGAAGAGGGCTCCACCATTTCAACAGTAGAGAGTTGCCAACGACACTGACTGATGACAATGACATTGCCGCTGCTGCAAAAGCAGGAGGAAGAAGGAAACCTGTGAATGGAAGCATAGCGCCCATAGCAAGAGGAATGCCAATTGCATTGTAGACGAAAGCCCAACCGAGATTCCCTCGAATGCGGCGCATGGTACTTCGCCCCAAGCTCAGTGAAGAGACAGCATCGATCAAATCGTTTCGTAACAAGACAAAATCCGCCGCATCGAGGGCAATATCTGAACCTGCACCCATCGCGATGCCGACATCAGCAGCCGAAAGGGCAGCAGCATCGTTGATTCCATCGCCGACCATCGCAACCGACCGCCCTTCAGCTTGCAATCGCATGATGTGCTGCGCTTTTTCATGAGGTTTGACTCCAGCGAGCACCGTATCAATTCCGATTTTTTCTGCTAAAGTATCAGCGGCTTCTTGTCGGTCCCCCGTGAGCATGATGACATCATAGCCCATTTGCTTGGCATGCCGGATTGCCTTTTCTGAAGATTCTCGAACTCGGTCTTTTGCCTCAATCCAACCGAGCAGACGTACACCTTGACTCACCAAAACCAGCGTCACACCTTTCGCAGCCGATAAAGCCAGTTTGGCTTCGACTTCCTCATTGATTTCCACACCAACCTCATCCATGAGTTCAGCGTTTCCAATGGCAACGACAGCCTCGCGGTATTTTCCAATCATTCCGAGGCCAGGCATGGTTTCAATTCCACTAATCTCGGGTCGTGAAGAGGATACATTGGCCCATGAAGTCTGAATGGCAGTTGCCAATGGGTGCGTCGATTCTTCCTCAAGAGCCGCAGCGATTCCAAGAATTTCTTTCACTTCACAATCGAACATTTCAATATGGCTCACTCTTGGTTTTCCGGAAGTGAGGGTTCCTGTTTTGTCAACGACTAAAGTGTTGGTTTTGTGTGCATTTTCCAATGCTTCAATGCCTTTGATGAGTAAACCATTCTTTGCGCCAACACCTGTGCCAACAATGAGAGCGGTTGGCGTTGCAAGACCTAATGCGCAAGGACAAGCAATAACCAAGGTGGAAACAAGAACCATCATTGCTAATTCGGCATTGGTCGCCATCGGATTATACGCAGATGAGTCGGGATACATCCACCAAAACAGAGCGGCAAGAAGGGCCATCACCACGACGACAGGCACGAAGACTGCAGCAATACGGTCGACAAGTCTCTGAATCGGTGCTTTACCCATTTGTGCTTCTTCAACCAGCGTGATGATACTTGCAAGCAAGGTATCTTCAGATGGTCGTGTGGTTCGAATGAAGATTGTACCGTCGAGAACAATGGTTCCAGCTGAAACTCCATCACCATCGGCTTTCCGAACCGGATAGGGTTCACCCGTCATCATCGATTCATCGATGCTCGCTTTGCTTTGAAAGAGAACGCCGTCTAAGGGGATTGTTTCTCCGACCAAGACCTTGATCAGTGAGGCAACAGCGACCGTCTCGACATCTCGAGTTTCAGAATACCCGCTTGATTCATCGGTAATCACTCTCGCTTGTTTCGGTTGCATTTCCATCAGCGAATGAATCGCATCAGTTGCTTTGAGTTTCGCAGCAGCCTCCATCCAATTGCCGAGTAATACAAAACCAATAATGAATACAACGCCATCAAAAAATACATGTGTTGCGGTACTAAACACTGAAGGAAGGAAAGGTAAAGACGGCTCGAAGGTAATCAAAAAAGACCAGATAAACGCCACGGTTGTTCCCAAATGAACGAGTACATCCATGTTGGCAGTTCCACTTCGTAATGATTTCCAGGCTCTCACATGAAACTCCCTGCCGGACCAGAAATAGACAGGTAACGTTGTGAAGAAGGCAAAAAGTAAGCGTTTGTTAACACCATTCACACCCCCCATATCATCTGCAAACATGGTGAGGTAGAGCGTTGGTAAGGCTAAGAGTAAGGCTACCGATACCTTTTGCCCTTGTCTGCGTAAATCGGATTTTGCTTCATCAATGAGTACAGGCTTTCCTCTTGATTCCTTTGCACCAAATCCGCTCCGTTCAATCGCTGCGATGACCTTGGCTTTGGTCTCATGGAATTGGAGAGTGGATTGAAGGCGAACTACGGCGCGATTGAGCTGTAAATTCACTGAAACTTCTGTGACGCCGTCAATTTTGGAGGCTACTTTCTCAACAGAAGCAACACATGCACCGCAAGTCATGCCCGAGATGTTGAGTGTGAACGATTCCTCTGTCATACTGCCACCTCATTCGTCAACAGTGCTGCACGTGTCATTTTCACAAGGCATGAGGTTCCAATCGCCCTGGTCCATGGTAATGCAACCACAACCACAGGCGCACATCCAGCCGATTTGGTCCCAGCCTTTGCCGCCTTCTGCACGCGTATAGAGCCGCTTCATCTTACACTGACAATCGCATGTTTGAGCCTTAACTCGCGCCATGGTCTTGGGTTTTATGTAGTCAATATAAATGCTTTGTTTTGACTACAATACTACTGCGGGGCGAGATCGAGTGAACCCGCCCAAACATCGAGCCCACGTAATCGGCAAGGGAAGAGTTGTCCGAGTTGAACAATCGGGGCTTGCTCACCCCGTTCATCCGGTTCTGCAGGAATGACTGACAATCCGAATTCATCGACACTCATTTGCGTTTTACCTCCGATTTGCCGCAGATGCATTCGTCCATGGATGGCTCCATCATCGGCTAAATCCAAGAAGACCCAAGGTGTTCGCAGGCCAGTGATGCGTGCAGCCCAAGAGGTGTGTTCAAGAGGGGCGGAATCGATTGTGCTGTCGCCACCAATTTTTCCACCACGTAACAAGTGGAGATGGTATGCATTGGCCACCAATTCCCATTCCATTCGTTTGGCTGTGTGGCCTTGTTCACTGCAATGTTTCGAAATCTTGGCCGTTTCTTCAAGGGAATGCACCCATCCCTCGCCACGTAAATGTGCTTTTAATTGACGGTGTGTCATCAAATCAGGATAGCGCCGAATCGGACTGGTGAAGTGAACATAGGCATCGAGGTTGAGTCCAAAGTGTCCCAAGTTCTCTTCACTGTAGGAGGCGCGTTGCATCAAGTGGAAGAGGCCTTGGTCAACGACTCGACGAACTGGGCCTTTGAGTTCTGATGCTTGCACCTGGGCTTGCATAAGCGCATCGAGAATATCTTGTCGTGCTTCAGAATCCAGAACATTTTCGAGGTATTCAGGAGTATCATCGGTTGATTCAGTTTCTTGAGATTGCATACCAGAGACATCGATTGAACCGCCAGCCCAACCAGCCAACAAGTCGGTGAGTTCACTCTCTTCGGATTGCCCGTGCGTTCGGAAACTCGGCATTGGCAATTCAATATCGACGCCAAGGGCTGAGAGTTTTGCATTCAACTCTTCGACTTCAACAGAATCAGGCGGTGTGTGGCACCGCCATGGCAATGGTGCACCGACTTTCCCGAGTAAATGACCGACAGAAGCATTGGTTGCAACCATGAACGATTCGATCATTTGCGTGGCTGCATTTGGCCATTTGACTTCAACCCGAATGTTTTCATCGCCGTGTAATCGAGGGCGCAATTCTGCATTTTGGATGTTCAGACGTACTTCTTTCTCCTGCCAATGTGACGCGAGTTTGAACATTTCTGCAAAGCGAGGATTGTCGAGGGCATCTTCATACGCCATGTTTTCAGCAACTTGAATCACCGCTTCATACGCAGTACAATCGTAAATTTCATTGTCGCTGTTAATGTTCATCGCCACAACCATGGCTAGCCGGTCGACACCTGCTCGAAGTGAGCATAAATCATCGGCCAATCGAGGAGGCAGCATTGGAAGAACTGTGTGTGGTAAATAGACAGAAGTCGCCCGTGCGCGTGCTGCACCATCTAAACGCGTATCAGGTTGAACATAGTGAGCAACATCAGCAATAGCTACCCATAATGTTTGAACACCCTTCTCTTCAATGAGGCATATTGCATCATCGAAATCTTTCGCATCGTGAGGGTCAATGGTGACAAAAGGAAGGTGACGTAAATCTTTTCTACGGTCTGAAACTTCTCCGTCACCATCGAGTTCAGGTAAACGGTCTGCAGCATCAACCAAGGCCTGGTCATAGGTGCTTGGGAATGGATTCCATCCACCCTTCCGCTTGTTTTCGAGTCGTAAATCGAGGAGGCTACGGGCATTGAGCCGCCCGGATTGAATCAGTAACAAAGCCATACTTGGTTCGGCATCTCGGAATCGTAATCCAGAGCGCCGGTTCGCGATGAATCGTGCTTCACTGACCAAGTCAAACTTTCCCCATGAACGGACAACTTCGCCAGGCATGAGTGAAAACGAATCGGGGTAATCTTCGCCACCCAGATGAGCCAACCACACATCCTCTAACATTGTATATCGCTCAATATCACTTTGGTTCGTTGAATCGTTGAGATGCGCATTCTCCGTGTTCAAAGCAGGACGGCCAATCAATCCAGTCGAGCCTTTAGAGGCATGAACGGTGGTGAATGCTTGCCAATCTAATACAGAGGATTTAATCTGCTCAGTTTCATCTGGTGAACGGATACGAACACATTTGTTTTCGACTTCAATAAAATGTTCATTCTTTGAGCGGGCCTGTGCTAATGTCGCATCGATTTTACTTCGGAAGGCGCGTTCAGCTTTGCCATCACCAGCAAAATCACGACCGAGGTTTTCACGCTCGATCAGCAAGTTTGCAATTGCCTCTCCACTCCATTCAACATCCCACAGACTCAGGTCATGGCTGAAATGACTCGAGAGTCGCTTCCAAAGCCGTTCATCATCGGAGAGTTGTGGCCCTTTCGACAGGTGTTTTGAACCGCGGTTGTGTTGTTTGCCTCGGCGACCCATATGCCCACCTACAACCCAATGTCCTTCAACTTCTTGAGCGCTTCTTTCTGTTCTTTTGACAATTCATCGTAATCAGGAAGGACAAATTCGAGTTCTAAATCTCCACCATCGTAGCCAGCACCTGCAATACGCAAACGGTCGCCGACCAGCGTTTCAGGTGCAACACTCAGCATGATTTTCTTTTGTGAAGGCAATACCACTTTCACTTTACCTCCAAGCATCAATGTGCTGAAGGGAGTTGGAACTTCTTGGACCAAAACATCTCCGTCCCAAAAGCGTCCTTCGCCAAATTGGATTCGAATCGTCAACATGACATCGCCAGCTTCACCCTCGGGATGGTCATGTCCTTGCCCTTTCATACGAGTTGTTGTGCCGTGCTTAACTCCGGCTTTGACCGTTGTTCTCAACGTCGTTGTGGTTGCCTCCATAGTTCCACTCGCATTCGGCTTGAGCCGTTTGAATGTGAACGAAAACAATCCTCCGTTTTCCGCCTCCTCTGTTGAGAGTTCAAGACTCACTCCGATGTCGGAGCCTTTTGGCCGTTGACGCCGCTGTTGAGATTGACCCATTCCGCCGAAGGGGCTTCCTCCACGTGACCGACCTCCGGCGCCGAACATCTGGCCAAAGACATCATCCATCCCCCCGCCTCCAAATGAAGCACCGCCACCACGCATCGAGGACATACGCTGTTGTTGCTCGTATTCGCTTCGGTCTTTCGCAGTAGCAATGGATTCGTAGGCTGCCTGAACTTCCTTGAATTTCGATTCAGCAGAGGCATCATCCGGATTACGGTCTGGGTGGAATTGGCGGGCTTTTTTGCGAAACGCCCGCTTGATTTCAACATCGCTTGCATTACGGACAACGCCCAAAACAGAATAGGGGTCTTGCTGCGCCATTGAATGCCCTTCTCGGCCACTCCCACATCAACCCTCGCAACCCCGAATCGTGAAAAAGTAGAAGTGATAACGCCTCGGTTCGCGACGGAGTGGTTATATTGGGAGGGTAGGTGGCGTTGAAGGCCCGAGGTCGTACCATGTCTAGTGATGCTACAGAAAACCGTTCGTTTGAAGATAAAGTTCAGGACCGTCAAGACTGGATTGAGTCCCAATTCCGTCGTATCTCCCGAGGCTCTTGGGCTCGTATCATTCGCATGGCTCGCAAGCCAACCGCTCAAGAATTCAAACAAACTTCCATTATCTGTGGTATTGGATTATTTGTTCTTGGAGCAATAGGGTTCGTCATGCTGGTCATGATGGACAATTTCTTCCCTTGGCTTTTCGATGTGCTGAACATCGGGAACTGAGCGAATAAAGGAGATGAATGAAATGAGTGAAGCATTTGTAGCATATGTCCGATTTGAAGAGAAACTTCTTTTGCTGCGCCGCAGCAAATCCGATGGCGACTTCCCAGCTTTGTGGGATGGCGTTTGGGGTATCGGCGACACATCTGAAGAAGTCCTCGCCCGAGTTTCAGAATCCACTGGAATCCCAGTTGAATCCCTCCACTATCAAGACTCAGGTCCTGAGCGTGGTGTTGACATGGGACGTTCTCTTGTTGACGTCGTTCCCGTCTTGGTCGTCTCCAGCACTGATGAAGTAACACCAACTGGCCGTTACGTCGAATCAGAATGGATCGACCCAGGGACTCTCCAAAACTACAACTGTATCTTTTCAAACCTCGAGATGGAAAACAATTCCAAACTCTTTGGCGAGATGTATGGTTCAGTTGGTTCTTTCCTTTACATTGTTAAGACAGCGATTGGTTCTGAACAACGTGTTGCAGATGAAATGTACAACCGACTTCACGGAAGCGGTTCATTGACCTCACTTCTCCCAGACATCATGTCCATTCTTCACCCTACTGGAATGCGTGGATACTTGTTTATTGAATCAAGTGCTCTTCACCATGTCGAGAAGTTGATCGGCCGCTCCGGTGGAAGAGACCCAGCCGCTCGCCGTGGCCTTAACCAAACTCCTCTGAAGAATGCCAAGACCGTTCTTCCAGGTGAAGCACCTCTTGCCGACATTCTCCCTTACCTCGAACCAAAGGCTGTTACCTCTGGAATCGAAGTCGGCTGTATTGTCGAAATCGTTACTGGTGCATTCAAAGGCGAAAAGGCTCGTGTCCTCAGTGTTGCAGAATCCAAGGAAGAAGTGAGCATGGAATTGTATGAGCAGCCTATCCCAATGACCCTCAATATGCGTGGCGACCACGTTCGTGTCGTGGAGCGTATCGAGTGATTTTTTCGGGCGAAGTCGCTCAACCCCCTTCGCACAGCGCGATTATATAGGGGTGTTTTGTCGGCTGAATGCCCACATAGTGAGCAATGGAGTTGAATCAATGCCGAAACCATGGACATCTAAACTTATCATCAAAGCACTTGGTGTAGAAAAGTGCAACGGTAGCGTTGAAGCTGCTGTTGAAGATTTAACACTCGAGAAAGCAATGGGAGTTGCTCAAGAGAAGCACGGCCTTGGTCATCTGACCGGCGCCGATCTTAAGGCTCAAACAAAGGAAATCATCGGAACATGCGTTTCGATGCGTGTCAAGATTGATGGACACTGGGCAAACGATGCCCTGGCAATCATCAACAAAGGAGAATGGGACGAGCGTTTTAATTAAAACTCACGAACCGTGGTAGAGGCGTCTCTGAGCGTCTCGCCGACCACTGAGGTGAACAAAAATGGAAGAAAAAATTAACCAAGCAATTAAGGATGCACTCGAGAGTGCACCAAAAAGAAAGTTTGTTGAGTCCGTGGATATTGCATTCACAATCCGAGACGTCGACTTGAAAAACCCAAACAACCGTATCAAGGAAGAAATCCGTCTTCCATCCGGTCGTGGCCGAGCACTCAAGATCGCAATGTTCGCTTCTGGAGAAGCAGCAACAAAAGCAAAAGCAGCCGGCATTCACGTCATTACTCCTCAAGAAATTGAAGACCTCGGCGGTAACAAAGGAAAGGCAAAGAAGCTTGCAAATGCATACGACTTTTTCCTTTCTGAAGTACCTCACATGGGTCTGATTGGGCGATACCTCGGTGTCGTTCTTGGTCCTCGGGGCAAAATGCCTCGTCCAGTACCTCCAACACTCGACCCTGCAATTATTGCAGCAGGTCTTCAATCCACAGTTGTCATCAAGTCTGGAGATAAGATGACCTTCCAAATTTCATGCGGAACTGTTGCCCAGACCCACGAAGAAATCCGTGCCAATATCATGGAAGTCTACACTCGTGTAACTTCTAAACTCGAGCGTGGAGTAGGAAACATCCGTTCCCTCTACATCAAAACAACAATGGGTCCTGCACAATCTGTCGAGGTGATTAATTGATTCCTAAGGTCGTATCTTGGAAAAAAGATACCGTTCAAGATTTGGTTGACCTCCTCAAAAGCGGAGACACCATCGCCGTTATCGATATTCACGGCGTTCCTGCTGGAGCTATGCTCGGAATGCGCGCAACCCTTCGCAGCGACATGAAGATTCAAGTTGCTAAGAAGCGTTTGATGGCCATTGCATGGGAGCAAGCTGGATATGACGGTTCAAACCTTGATGAATTGTTCGAAGGAGCAATTCAACCTGCTCTTGTATCATCTGCAAACTTGAACTCTTTCCAGTTGTTCACTGAACTCAAGAAGACTGAGGCTGGACGTGCTGGTAAAGAAGGCGATGTTGCACCTCACCAAATTGTTGTTGAGAAGATGGATACTGGAATGCCACCTGGCCCAATCGTGGGTGAATTGAACTCTGTGGGTATTCCTGCAAAGATCATGGCCGGCTCCGTTCAAATCCAAAAGCGAACTGTTGTTCTTGAAGAAGGCGACGTTTTCACCACCGATATGGGTATGATGCTCTCAAAGATTGGAATCAATCCAATCGTAACCGGTCTACGTTTGTGTGGAGCGCTTGAAGGCGGTACTTTGTTCCCGCCAAATGTTCTTGACATCGACTATGAGCAATTCGAGACTGACCTCATCAGCCATGCTGCTGGTGCTTTCAACCTCGCTTGCAACATTACTTGGTTCACAAGCCAAACAATGCCAACAATTCTTGCAAAGGCAAGCCGAGAGGCAATGTCCGTTGCATTGGAAGCTGCAATCACAACTGCAGATACCATGCCACATCTCGTTGGACGAGCACACAGCAGCGCCCTAGGCGTTGCCGGACAGCTTGACAGCGACGCACTCGATGAAGAACTGACCAACATGTTGGGCGCTGCAGCATCTGCAGCAGCATCCGCAGTTACAAGTTCATCAGACAGCACTTCTGAGGCACCAACCGAAGCCGCAGAAGAGGATGAAGAGGAAGAAGAGGAAAGCTTCGGCGGACTTGGAGATCTATTCGGTTGAAACAAATGAGGTGAAAAAATATGGAATACGTATACGCTGCTATGCTACTGCACGCTGCTGAAAAAGACATTGACGAAAAGACCGTGAGCGCCATTCTAAAGGCTGCTGGCGTGAAAGCTGACGACTCCCGTGTGAAGGCACTTGTTGCTTCTCTCGCTGGTGTTGATATCGCTGACGCAATGGCGCAAGCCGTTGCTGCTCCAGCTGCTGCCGCACCTGCTGCTGGTGGTTCTTCAGATGCCCCTGCCCCTGCTGAAGAGGAAGAGGAAGAAGAAGAAGAAGCTGGTTTCGACGGTCTTGGTTCCCTTTTCGGTTGAAACAGGTATCGAGCGCCGCCGAGCGCACACTTGAGACGCGACATGCTCGCGCGAAGTGAAGCACGGTAGTTCTACTCGGTCCTCCCAGGAATAACCTCGCCTGAAAGGGTGGGACTTGGGGATCGCCGTGCATACAAGCGAATCAAACGTCGAGTTTGATCGAAACAATTCACTATGGCCGTAAGGCTGTTCAAAATCGAACCACTCTATCGGAGTGTTGATGGCAACCTCGCAGTTGGACTCATCATGGTGCGACGCGCTACACAGGATTTCGAAGTCAGTGTATCCCCTGTTCAATCCATCAAAGTGTTTCGACTTCTTGCTGAAGAAGCCGGATGGGCGATGGAACGTCATGAAGGTTCGAGGATGGTCGACCGTTTTGCCATCATTATGCCAATGACTCAGACCACACGAATGTTAGGTCTACGAATCCTTGATGGTCCACTAAGCGGACTTGAAGTGACCAGCTGGGCTGAAACGCGTGGTTCATCTGGAGCACTCAACATGATCTCTTGGGTTTTACCGGGAGGTCTTGAACACCCATTGACTCAATCCATGCTTCAGCATTGGGTTTCTCGATTATCTCGCTGTCCTTGGCGTTGGGGTTTTGGTGAGCGTTCAAAGATTGGATACATGTTACCCGTATGGCGGAAATC
>CAJJCQ010000011.1 GCA_905182725.1 uncultured Candidatus Poseidoniales archaeon | reverse complement strand
TGAATGCCCCTCGTGCTTCGACTCAATCCGTTATTGAACTCACGATTGGACACCTGCTCGCATGCATCCGTCATATTCCACGTGCAGACCGTGGTATGCGACAAGACAAATGGGAAAAGAAAATTATGAAGGGCACAGAACTTTTTGGTAAAAATCTCGGTTTGATTGGCTTTGGACGTATTGCACAAGGTGTTGGCTCGATCGCTCAATTATTTGGTATGGAAATTCATACCTATGACCCATACCTTCCAGCAAAAATTGCTAAATCTCAAAACACGACTTTGCACAAGAACGTCGATACTTTGTTTCAAACCTGTACCCACATTTCGATTCATTGTAACTACAACGATGAAACACATCATTTAGTCAACGCAGAGCGTATTGCCCTCATGCCTGGAAAGTCACTTGATGGCATTCTCTGTGGTAATCATATCGTCAATTGTGCACGGGGTGGAATCATCGATGAAGAAGCGTTGTTGGATGCACTCAATTCTGGTAAAGTCGCTTCGGCTGCTTTGGATGTGTTTGAACAGGAGCCAGTCTCACCGGGGAACACACTCGTTCAACATCCAAACTTCCACGGAACGCCACACATTGGTGCAGCCACTCTTGAGGCTCAAGCACGGGTTGGGCGTGACATTGCCCACGCAATCATGACGGTACTCGATGGCGGACAAGCAGAAACGACTGTAAATTCACATTTACTCAAGTGACACTTTCACTTCTTTGCGCCGTGGGTCATATCAAACATAGATATCCGTACGCGCAAAATCAATGATATGCGTCTTTTATGTTCTTATCTTCAAAGCCTTCAATCTCAATTCTCACAACCGCTTGAAGATTTACCAAGGGAGTTTAGACCTCCAGAAAAGTTGTTGTATCTTACTCCACACCTCGTGATTTTTTTATGTGAGGAATACATCAACTTCAAACACCGCGGACAACATTCTCAAAACATGTCGGAAGGACAGACTCCTGATTCTCAAGGGTCAGTCTCTTCTTTCAAAGAACGGATTTTAGTCCATTGTGATCTTGATGCCTTTTTTGCTGCAGTTGAAATTCTCCATCACAATCTCGACCCCGAAAAACCTCTCATCATCGGCTCAGACCCACAAGGGGGCAGGGGCAGGGGTATTGTTTCAACTTGCAATTATGCAGCCCGAGCATTTGGTATACATTCTGCTATGCCCGTCAGTGAAGCTTGGCGCCGTTGCCCTGGATACCCCTTTGGTCCAGGACATTACATTCGGGGGAGCCGTGGTCTGTACAGCCGTGCTTCTCGTCAGGTGATGAGCATACTCAAAGAGCCTGCCGAGTTTTTCGAAAAAGCGAGTATTGATGAAGCATATTTGGACATTACAGAACATGTTGGTGGTGACTGGGATGCTGCGTATGCACTCTGCCGTACCCTTCAGACCACGATTGAACAAAAAGTCGGACTTACAGCATCGTTTGGAATTGCCCCTACGCGCATTCTTGCGAAGATGTCGAGTGAAGTGAACAAACCCAAAGGCATCTTTCGAATACTTCCAGATGAAATCGCCGACTTCTTTGAAGGCCGTTCACTCCGTGAGGTCCCAGGAATCGGCCCTAAAAGGGCTACTCAACTTGCTGAATGGGGTTTTGTGACGGTTGATGAAGCCTATGTTCTCGGAGAACTCGCCTTAGGTCGAATGGCTGGTGAGCGATTTGCACAGTGGCTCACCCGTGTTGTTGATGGAACCACGAGTTCTGAAGTGAGTCAACTCCGTAGCCGTAAATCAATTGGTAAAGAGCGAACTTTCTCATCCGACCAAACGGACCATGAAGCGGTTCTTGACGTGCTGCGTTCACTCACGCATCGAGTGCTCAAACGTTCGAAGGAAATGGGAATCTCCGGCCGATTAGCCGAAGTGAAAATTCGTTATACCGGTTTTGAAACACACACTCATGGTCGCTCGATTCCAGTCGCAATGGATGAACCAGACGTCTTTCTTCGTTTGGCAGAGCACCTTTTTGCAACCAATGTCCAACACAATCGGGGGTTGCGTTTAGTCGGCTTTCGACTCGGACAGTTAGATATGCCACCTACACGTCAAGCAATGCTTCTTCTTCAGGAAGAAGAGTGATCATTCCAAATGGTGCATGCGTGTGAGAATCGCTGTAAAGCCCAACAATTCTTCTGGGATTTCTATACCGGATACTGGCTGATTCAATGAAATTCCTTGTTCCTTCTTCGAGTTCCATGTCTCTCCGTTAAAGGTTTGAACGGCTGCTGAAAGGTTTCGCAAACGGTCGCCTTCTTCTGTTCCTAAGTAGACTGAAGGTTCAGCAGGTGCGGGGAATGAATGAACTTCAACTGCGGATTTCCCATAGATACTTTCGGAGATATGGTGGGTGAAGAACGGGCAGACTGGAGTAAATGCTGACATAAAGTCTCGAACAATACGGTGCAGAGTCCATGAAGCAGCAACGTCATCATCGTAAAGACGTGATTTCACCATTTCCAGATAATGGCTCGGTAAGACGCCAGTTCCAAAGGTTTTGAGTGCCTGAGTTGCGGTGTAAATGTCGAGGTTTTCCCAAGCGGTTTTGACCGTATCCATTGTTGCATTAAATTCAGCCAAAATCCATTTATCTTCAATGGCCAAATCCTCTGGAGCAGTTTCAAGGTCTTCTGGAATTTCAAATTGAGATGCGAAACGAGCAACATTGAACAATTTCGTCAAAACACCGAAGTATTTCTTTTCAATTTCTTCTGGATTGATATGGAAATCATCACCAACTTGAGCATCACATGCTTTCCAAAGTCGGAAACACTCACTACCGATTTTGTTAGCACGTAGACTGACTGTCTTCTCAGGCCCCTTCACTTTCCATGAACCTGTTCGGCCACCTGCTCCACATTCAAGGACAGAGTCGGCATCGATTCCATTGCCAAGTGATTTGCTCATTTTACGGCCCCAAGGGTCCATTCCTAATCCATCGATCCAAACATGTTTGAATCCAGGCTTATCGAGTAAAAGGTTTGATTTGAGAAGCGTATAGTAAAGCCATGTCCGAACAATTTCTTTCCCTTGAGGTCGCAGTGCAGTTGGGAATGCCTTTGCAAAAACTTCGGGTTGATTGAGGTAACCACTTACGAAAAGATTGGAGTTGGATGAATCCATCCAGGTGTCGAATACCTTTTCTTCACCAATTACTTCTCCGAGTTCATCTTTCATTGATTCAAAGGAACCCAGTTCTTCGCGTGTATCTCGTGACAAGACTTGACTGCCTGCTGGCGGTGCTTGGCACCATGGTTGAACATATGTTCCAGTCGGTGGGACAATGATTTTACTTCCATCGCCGCTGTACCAAATTGGAATTTCAGTATGATACCAACGCCGACGAGAGATTGGCCAATCGATGCTAATGTTGTCCATCCAGTCGAGTAGGAATTGTTTGTTACGAGGTGGGTGGAATTCGATTTCTTCAATGTGTTCTCTCATTCGGTCCTGTGCATGTGTTTGTTTGACATACCATTCTTTGAGTAAGATGATTTCGACTGGATTCTTTCCTCGCTCTGAAACTGGAATCTCTTGTTCTCGTTCAACAACATTGACGAGTGTTCCTTGTTCCTCGAGATATTCAATGGCTGCATTACGTGCTTCAACGACCTTCATGCCAGCAAACGGTCCTGCTAAGTCGGTCAGTTTACCCTCTAAGTTGATGGCTTGGAATGGAGTGAGGCCAAGTTCCCGGAAGACTGCGACGTCATTTTGGTCTCCAAACGAACACACCATCAAGACACCTGAACCGAAATCGGATTTAACAGATGCATGGGTTCTGATCTCAACAGAGGTTGTTCGCCCTTCAACTGGAAGTGGAAGTTGAATTGTTTTACCGATGAGATGAGTGTACCGTTCGTCGTCTGGATGGACGACAACTACGCCGCAAGCACAAATCAATTCAGGACGGGTTGTAGAGATGACAATTTCAGTACCATCGTCGCAAGTCCACTGAACATCGACGAGGCGTGTTCTCCTTGATTGACGTTCAACTTCTGCATCAGCAATGGTTGTCCCTTCGACAGGGTCGTAGATATTTGGTCGCAAATCTTCGATGATTGCACCTTTTTTGAAAAGTTCAATGAAAATCGATTGAGTAACAGTTCGATAAGCAGGAGAATCTGTGAGATATTCTCGGTCATAATCACATGAAAGGCCAACTCTGCGAGCAGTTTTCCGCATAGCCTGGGTAAATGTCTCGATGGTTTCCTCACATAGTTTCAAAAATTCTGCACGGTCATAGGTTTTCATTTTCCGCTTGGTATTCTTTTCTACGGTGAATTCGATGTTGATACCGTTCCGATCTACACCCCATGGGAAATAGACTTCCTTGCCAAGCAATCGTTGAGAACGAGCAATGACATCAATCATTGAATATTGAGCTACTGCGCCGATATGCCACGTTCCAGATGGGTATGGAGGTGGAGTGTCAATGACAAAGATCTCTTTGCCACTGTCGGGATTGAACGCATATCTTTGGGAATAAGATGCGGAATCTTCCGAATGGGCTTCTTGAATGCGCTTTTCAAGGTCAATTGACCATCGTTTATCGTTTAATACGGGGTCTGGCATGTGCCTCACCTGGCCCCGCACACATGAACGATGCGAGTCCAAACAGCGCTACGACGATTCACATTTGAACCCAACGGACGAACATCGCTGCTCACCAACATATTTGCAATACGATGAATTAGAACACAAACCTGCGGTAAACATTTGAAGGTCCACGAGTCACAAAGAAACAGGGGAGAGTATTTTGGTCAAAGACAGTCAAAAAAAATCCGCACCAAAATCGGTCACTTTGGAGTCCAACGCACCTTCAAATGATTCCGAAAAGAAGGGTGGAAGTTCACGCTTCGCAAGCATCAAGCGTTCGGGTGCATCTCGAATTCAATCGGGTGCTATCGACCTTTCAGCAAGAGTTCAAGATTTCAATTCTAAAAATGCCATTGATGCTGTTTTGGACGCGCCTGTTCGATTTCGACGAGAATGGGAGAAAACGGGGGCTATCGGGGCAATAACTCGCTTCCCTCTTGCGACAGTTGTCCTTTTTTTACTGATGACACTGTTCTTTGTCACTCATTCGGGATTCTTTGACTTGTACCTCACCCAATTCGACGATGACCGGGATGAGACTGATTTGAACGTCAATGGTGACCTTGAAGTCTACCTTCCAGAAGGCAGTGAAGTCGGTGAATTACTCAAACTGGTTGAAGAAGATTGGTCGACCAACGTCATGGTTGTTTATATCGAACTCAATGATGGGAATTATAACATCACTGACCAACGTATTCTACAAGAAATTAGTTATGTTGAAAATACACTTAATCCTTGCATCTCTTCATTTGTTTGTGCCAACCCCAATGGTTCATCGGATACGCTCGAAGATGATGTCATCTACCTTCTTTCCATTTCCACAGTTCTCAAAGAAGTAAATTCGAGTGCACCACGAATTCGTGAAGCGTTCGTAACTGAAATCGGCCAACTCGGTTGTGGGTTTGGTCAAGAAGATTGTCCATCGGCCCAAGCTGCTGAAACCTTGAACGAACTCTTGGCTCTTACCGACGTTCAATTCGGAGGGGGCTACGAAATACCTTCACAGAATACAATTGATTTGGTCATCAATGAAATGTACGAAGATGATGGCTCCCCAACTCCTGGTCTTGATAAACTAGCACGTGATCTTTCGTGTGGGCCTGCAGGATGTAATTTCGAGGGTCAACGAGATGTACCTGATGGGACATTAGACCGAGCGATAATGGCTATTGCCGTATCAGATGGAATCTCCGCAAAAGACATTATTTACCAAACTGAAATGGACTTAGGAAAAATCAGTCAAATGGAACGTCCTTGTTTGTTTGGAGCGGATGGTCAGCCAGTCGTTGAAGAAGGACTGTGCATTTGGGGAGAACTCTCCGAGGAACAGGAAGAACGTGGAGTGAAGAGTTTGGGTCTTACAATGACCTTAACTGGTCCAGTTCCAATCACGAATGCAGTGACAGAGCGCACCTTCGACATGTTTTGGGACATTTTCCCAATCGCTGTCATACTTGTCGCCATTGGTCTGTTTGTATTCCATTGTGATATTCTACAAACTGGCTTAACCGGAATACGTCCGCTTCAAGGTCTCAAAGTCGTCATCATTTCAGGACTTCCAACTTTATGTGCAGTCTTTTGGACGTTAGGAATCATTGGGTGGCTCAATTATGAGGTGACGATGACCGTCATTATCGTAGGGCCGATATTACTCGCGCTCGGGGTCTCATACGGTTTGCACATTACCAACCGTTATGCCGAAGAAACAGGTTCAAAGACAGAAAAAATGCGAGGGGCACTTTCTTCAACAGGAAAAGCAGTCTTTTTGTCTGCAGTGACAACAGTTATCGGGTTCATATCACTCGTTTTTACCCCAATGGCTCCAATTCAAACCGTAGGAATCGCTCTTTCTGGTGGAATTGTCGTTGTCTATATTCTTACCATGTTTATGGTTCCCAATTTGACGCTGCTTCTCGATTTACGAAAGCCCAAACACCCACCTCTCAAACTGTTCGTGAACATTGTTGAAGTTCCAATGAAATACAACCGTGCCGTCATTGCATTGTTTGGAATCCTCATACTCATTTCAGCAACATATGGTCAAGCAAACGTAAAAGAAAACATCGATATGCTGAAAATGGCACCAGATGATGAGGATTCTGTTAAGGCCATGATCAAGTACAGCGATGAGTTCAATTCAGGGCAATTAGGTATGGTCTTAGTACAAGCAAACCTCACCGGTGATACTTCAATTGAAGTCTCACAGCAAGACCCTGCGGAGAATTTACGTCAAATCGATACGTTGGAAGGACTGTTAAACGATGTTCCTGATACGTCTGCAGTATCGATTGTGTTTTTGATGAAATCTTCGGGTATTGCCCCGACAGTCGCATGTACAGGTTGCAGTGAATTGGTTCAATCTATGCCTTTACTTCCTCAAGATATCAAAGACACTGCTGCAGTCTTATTGGACACTTCAGTTTCGGGTGGTGCATCCTTTTGGGACCTGTTAACATCTCCTGATGCGTATGGCCTACCAGCATCACGTCAAAGTGAAGTTTTTCTCTTAAATGTCTTTTATTCATCGATTACCGATGAAACACGTGGCATATTTATCAGTGAGAATTTTGATCGAAGTTTGATTTTGGTTGATATGCCGTATATCGCGGTTGCTGACACCATCTCAAGTGTTGAAGAAATCAATGACCTCACTGGAACTTTTAGTGGTACTGAACCGGGTGATTATGCAACCGATTTGACTGGAGTTGCTCCCACAACAATTGAGGTGAACGAATTGATTGTTGGTTCACAGTGGACCTCTCTTGGTTTTGCAGTTATTCTTACGCTGATTACTTTAGCCATTGTTTTCAAGGACATTAAATATTCAATTTGGACCACTTCTCCGGTCATCGCCACTGTTGCTTTACAATGGCTTGTCATGTGGAGGATGGATGTTGACCTGTCGCTCGTCACGGTGATGATTGGTTCAATTTTGGTTGGTGTAGGTGTGGACTTTTCTATACACATATCCAACCGTATACGCGAGTTGGGTGGCGGCCTTGATGCGATACGAACTGCCGCTATTGGAACCGGTATGTCCCTGTTTGAAGCAGCAGTCGTTACAACTTTAGGTATGTTAACTGCCTATCAGATTCCTATTCCGGCCATTGCTCCGTTCATCACGGTCATTCTGATCTTACTCTGGGTTGCTGCTGCCAGTGCCCTTATTCTCCTGCCAGCAATATTTGTCACGCTTGAGAAAGCTGGTTTAGGCGCTGTAAGTGGTCGTTCTGGAATGGTAAAGCGCTTAGGCCTCGGACAGAAAAAGCAACTTGATGTCGACGTTTTAGATGCGGCATTACTTGACGATGTCATTGATGCTTGGTGACAACAATACAAAGAAGCCCCTCCACTTGGGTTCATCATGGTCAATTATTGGTTGATGAAATCTGAGCCAAATGTCTATCCTTTTGAACAACTGGTTGCTGATGGGACGACCCATTGGGATGGCGTTCGAAATTATCAAGCACGTAACATGATGCGTGATGATATGAAAATGGGTGACTACGTTTTATTTTATCACTCGAATTTCAAACCTCCCCATGTCGCTGGAGTTGCCCGTGTATCACGTGAAGGGTATCCCGACCATACTGCTCAAGACCCAAATTCAAATTATTTCGACCCAAAAGCAACTCCCGAAAATCCTCGATGGATGATGATTGATATTGAAGCTGTGAAGGCATTTGCCAATATTGTTCCACTCCAAGAGGTTCGTGAGAATCCCGCCTGTGAAAACATGCTTCTCATTCGAAAGGGTCAACGGCTCTCAGTACAGCCAGTTGATGAATCAGATTTCGATATTGTTTTAGCCATGGGTGGCCTTTCTCGTTCTCAACTTTAGATGTCAAAGTTCAAATGTATTTTTGATTACCCGTGTCTGGTTGCTATGTCCGATGAACAGATTCCGGTCGCAGCCCGAGCATCAAACCTCGAGTATGCAATACGTGATGTTGTGGTCCCAGCCCTTGCTTTGGAGGCACAGGGACACAAGATCTTGAAATTAAACATCGGCGACCCTATTGCCTATCCCGGCCTACCAACTCCTTCTCACATGATTGATGCATACGTTGATGCACTCCGTACAGGAAAGAACGGCTATTCCCCATCCTATGGATTACCAGAACTCCGAACTGCTATTGCACAAGATGAACAAAGAAAGGGCTGGGATGCGAAAGATTCCGACATTTATGTCTGTCACGGAGTCACAGAGGCGTTACAAATTCTCTTTGCATCAGTCCTTTCGAAAGGCGATAAAGTATTGGCACCAGGTCCGCATTACCCTCCTTACATGGCCTATCCACAAATGTATGGAGCACAAACCATCGAATACAAACTTCGACCGGATGATGGATGGAAGCTCGATTTGGATGATATTGAATCGAAAATGGACGCATCTGTTCGACTTTTAGTTTTAATCAATCCCAACAACCCCTGCGGTAGTGTTGCTGGGGTAGAAGAAATTGAACAACTCCTCTCCATTGCTCGCAAATGGCCAAATTGCATGATTGTCGCTGATGAAATTTATGATGGCCTTGATTTCACGGGAACTCAAAAGAGTGTTGCAAGTCTCTCCACTGATGTTCCAGTTTTCACCCTCAATGGTGTTTCAAAGGTCTATTACGCCCCAGGGTGGAGAATTGGATACATGGCGATTCATGACCCATCACAACGCTTAGTGAATGTGAGAGATGGTATTGAACGAATGTTGCGCTCTCGATTGTGTGCATCAACTCCGGCTCAATACGGATATCTTGCTGGTTTGCAATCAGACCGTTCCTGGATGCTGGGTTATTCTGAAAAAGTCGTCCGCCAACGTGATGTCTGCATCGAACGCATTTCACAAATAGAGGGACTTGAAGTACAATCTTCAGGCGGTGCGTTCTACATGTTTGTCCGTCTTACTGATGAAAAGTGGGCCAACGATGACAAACAATTCGTTCTTGACCTGTTGCATGAAGAACACATATTGGTCGTTCATGGCAGTGGTTTTTCGCCATCACTCGGTAAAGGGCATTTCAGAATAGTTTACCTTCCAGATGTCGAAGTTCTCAATGATGCCTTTGATCGGATAGAAGCATTTTTGATTCGACATCGATGAAATGACTGAATTATCTTTGCGATGCTTTGATGAGATAGAGAATTACCGAACAGGTATGGGCAAGTTGAGCGTGAGACTCCGCATCTTGCTTTTTTCCACTTTTTTTGCTTTTTTCTTTATACAACCAGTTTCAGCAAATCAAGTTGCTGAATTCAAAGAATTCAAGTTTGAATACTTTTTACCGATTATTCTTGCTTTTGCAATCGCCCTTCCCGTCTGGAAATGGTTTATTCCGAATCAACTTTCAAGCCTTCAAGTCGCTTTTGAAATCGATGATGACTTGTATGAAGTTCACAAGATTACCGGAAGTCTCTCTGATGCCCGCACACTCCTCAAGCAGGGTTCAGTTGGATATGGAATCGGCCTTTACATGATGGGCATGACGGGTATTCTCATCCTCATTGCAGAATTAATGTTTGTCCCTGAAGTCTATTTCAAACCGAATTTGATTGTTGCGAGTTTCTTGATTGCGGTACCCGTTCTCATCTCGCCTTGGGAAACGCTGAATGCCCAACTTGTTGGAATGAGTTCTGAAAAGTTGAAAATACGTAAATTTACCAGTTTTGTTCGTCGAGTGATTACGCTTTTACTGTTACTTGGTGCCACCATAGCGACTTTATTGTATGGTGTTCAAAGCAGTACAGGTACAATTGATGCGGTTTGGTTGGCTGCAGCAATGCTCACATTCATGGCACCAACAATTATGGCATATGGTCGTATTATGGGTGCTTCTTGGAACATGCTCATCATCAATAAATGGCGCACTGCAAATGGTCGTCCGAACCCTATTGACCCTGCTAAACCAAAATTCCTTAATCGTTTATTTTCGCTCGTTTTGGTCATGTTCTTGATCACGATGCCATTGACGGCATTGAATGGAATTGTAACCGTATTTTTTGTTATATTTGAAAACCCGTCAAATAAGGAAGAAGTTCTGAATTTTGGCGGTATTATTGGACATTCGATTTACCAACGGATTGATTTGATTTCCGAATTACTCTTCCATTGGCAATTTATCAAATCCCTTCCTCAATTCCTTTCGCTCTATTTATCACTTAATATTGCCATCGTTGGACTCGCATTTATTTTTGAATTAACTCGAAACTTAATCTTGGGAGGCCAAACATTCGGTGGTCTCTTTGGCGTAACACTTGATTCTCCACGTGAAATTCGAACTGAGGTAAAAGCACAAACTCGGCAACTCACCTTCGCCTTTGCAGGGTTTTCAGGATACACCGTTCTGCTCTTGGTCTTGGTGTGTTACAAGGAATTTGGAGACCTCATGCCGTTTACTTCGTACCTTGAAAGTAAAGGGTTTGATGAAGAAAACCGGTTACTGGCAACATGGATGTTTATCGCTTTTGGACAAGCTGTGTTTTTGTTCACTTGGCTTCTTTCAATCATACGGTTTTCTCCGTTACTCAAGTTGCGTTTTGATTTAAATCCGGATGAGCGAAGAGAAGGTGCAGTGAAATTTGCTGGTGGGGATTGGATGCGAGACCTGGTTGATGACGCTGCGATTCGTGAAGATCTTGATAGCCTCATTCAATTCCAACGTCGTTCAATTGAGGGGGATTCAGCTCTTGTTCGTCATGAAAAAGCGAGGGCTCACATGTGGGAACTTGCTCTCCGTGGTTTGTGGCCAAAAGCAATTGAAGAAGCACGTAAGGTTCTTGCACAGGCAGGAGGAGATGACGATGTCGCTCGAATGATTGTTGCTGTCGGTCATATGTCCTCCCGTCGTCTCGATGCTGCACGTGAATCTCTTCATGGTCTACAACAGGCAGAAGGTTACGATGAGCCAGAACTCTTGGCTTTCGTTTGTGAATGGCTTGACCCTTGGCAAGGCATGGTGACGGAAGATGATTTCTGGGATTGGGAGAATAACTCTTGCATCGATCACCTTCAAACGCTCATGCGTATGCTTCGCGGCTGGCAACCTTCAGGTAATGATGATTCGATTCATAATGACCGTTTGACGCGTGTTGCACAACTTTCGATGATTTCTCTCATGCGAGCACATCGTAAGCATGATGAAGCTCTTGAACTCTCTTTGAAGTTGATTCGTGAAGATCCAACCGGAGTTCGACCTCGTATCGCAGCCTCTCTCTGTTTGGTCGATAAAGGAGATTGGCACAGTGCACGTTCTATTCTCACTGAATTGAAAGAAAGCGACCCCCAAGACCCTCGGGTATTGGCTCTGAGTAGTATTCTTGGGCAGGTAGGTGATGAGGAAGAAATGGAAGTCGCACTTGCAATTGGAGTCGGTAAGAAATTGAAGAAATGGATTAACTCTGCACCTGTGAATGCAGTTGCAGGTCTTATGGTCCGTGGAGGCATGGATGAAGCCATCAACGCAAATGTGCTTGTTGCATCACATGAAGCATCCCGTAGAGGTATGCCGCCAATATATCGTGCAAGTATTTTGAAAAGAATATTTCAAACGTTTGTCCTCTTACCAACTTGGGTTGTTCTTGGCATTTATATTTCACAGGAAATGGGACAGGCACAGGGTATTTTAGTTGTACTTACTTTGTTCTTTATTCAATTCGGAGGAAAGCGCTTTTCCCGTCAGCAACGACGTGTTATTCGCCATCGCGACCAAAAGGCAATGATTGCCTATTCAAAGCGGATGAAACGTTTCAAAGTTCAACCGGAAAGGGCAAACATCCCAGTTGGCACACATCTGCTCCTCTCTGGAATGTTGGTCACAGTGAATGGCGTCGTTCTCGATGTTGGACTCCCTGGCTGGATGACAGTTCGTTTACCTCGGGATTCAGATAAATCTGTTAAGGCTCGCCTAAAACGCCAATCGAAAACAATGTCAAAATCACGACCACCACGTTTGCAACCACTTGGTGAAGGTTGGTGGTTGAAGCGTCCAAAAGAAGAAGGTGCGGATATTCCTGCATTGGAACGATTGATTGGTCCAGTTGCTTACCGTGGTCGTCAAAATTACATTCTGAATAAATCTGCTTCGAACCTCCAACGTGGAACCGGTTCAAAATCGAACCCTCGTTCAGTATCGAATCTTAATCTAGATCAAAGGGGAATACCAACCAACACCCGTGTTTCTGAACGGTCCGTTCGTCTGAACCCTTCGAATGCGCAGGCTCGGATTGGAAGCAAGCAAACCGGCCCTAATGTCCGTCCATCAGAAATTCGGAAAGATTCCCAAAACAATGATGACGATTCTATCACATTTAATTGACCATTGTTTGTCTGCAATGAGTTCAAAGACCGACTTCATAAACGATGTTTATGCAGCGTGAACGCGGAACTTGGTCTCCGAGTCAGTCAACTCTTTCGAAAGCTCAAGCAGTACTTTCCGCCACTGAAGCAAGCGGTAATCTTTACCGTAACGGGCTTGGGATGATTGCTTCAGAAAATATTGTATCACCAATGGTACAAAAGATTGTTTCCAGTGACTTACATGGAAGGTATGCTGAAGGCCTTCCTGGTAAGCGATATTACCAGGGTTGTGATGATTTTGACACCATTGAAAGCCTTGGAATTGAATTGGCACAAAAAGTATTCAATGCACCGTTTGCTAACATCCAATCCACTTCTGGAACTGTATCCAATATTGGTGGATTGAAAGCACTCGCAAAACCAGGTGATAAAATCACAGCAGTTTCGACTGCCGATGGGGGTCACATCTCACATGCCCGTATGGGTGCTGTTGGACTTCGTGACCTGAATCTCTCGACCTATCCATGGAACGAGGAACGTATGGAGCCAGATATTGATGGGGCATGTTCGCTCATTCGTGAATTAGAACCTCGAGTTGTTCTTGTCGGTCAATCTGTATTTTTATTCCCAACCCCCTTGCGAGAAATGGCTGCTGCAGCACATGAGGTCGGAGCTTCAGTCATGTATGACGGAGCGCATGTATTAGGCCTCATTGCAGGTGGTTGTTTCCAAGACCCATTGCGTGAAGGTGCCGACATCATGACCGGTTCATCACACAAGACCTTCCCTGGCCCACAAGGTGGCTTCCTGTTGTCTTCTAGCGAAGACCCCGCATTCCAACGCAAATTAAACACCTCTATTTTCCCAGGTGTTTGCTCTTCATATCACTTGCATCACGTTGCAGGAAAAGTAGTAGCATTAGCTGAGTTTGAAGAATATGGGGCTGCTTATGCTCATGACATTGTCAAGAACGGTCAAGCCTTTGCTTCGGCTTTGGCCTCAGAAGGCTTCGATGTCCTTGCTGAATCTCGAGGATATACCGCTTCCCATCAAGTACTAACTCGACATGGTGAAATTGATTCTGGAGCAGGTGCTAAGGCTGCACGCCTCCTTGAGGATGCAGGAATTATTACCAACATGAACATGTTACCTGGAGATACAAAAGCCCTGACTCCGTCAGGTCTCCGTCTTGGTGTTCAGGAGTTAACTCGAGTAGGAATGGGTGCGCTTGAGATGCAAGAAGTCGCCAAATTATACGCTCGCGTTTTAATTCATTCTGAAGATCCGGCAACAGTGAAGAAAGATGTTGCACATCTCAAATCCGATTTCCAAACTATTCGTTATTGTTTCAATGAAGAGAATGTCACCGGCTATCCCTTCTGAGGCGAGAATATGCCGAATTCAAAGGATTCTGATTCTGCCTCGCTCCTTGCATCGATTCAAACTCGTTTTCATTGCATGACTGATGGGACGATACGGGATTCAAATGGGCAGGGTTGGGTTGTTTGGAACCTCGTTGATTTTCATCGTTGGTGGCATGCATTTGAAACGAATGCTGCAGTACCTCTTGGACGTAAATTGATGCACGCTGCCGCCGACCAAGAAGAGTACTCTCTGAATCGATCCGCATTATTAGAAACGGGTTGGCTCATGAGAAAAAAAAGATTGAATTCATCTCTTGCGATTCGCTGGTCCGAAATGGGATGGGGAAAGTATGACTTTGGTTCATCAACAGTCCTTTCCAATCTTCTTGCACCCGTCTGCAGCGGATTTGCTTTGGCAGCAGTCGAAGGCATCACCGGTGAACGTAAAAAAATACAATGGCATCAAGTATCAAATGTAATGATTCAACTCGAGATGGAAATGGATAGCCGTTCTATTTCGCTCGCTCCTTCTCCTCCACAGTTCGTTTGGGATTCCGATTCAACTCTTCCCTCCTTTATTGACGGGAAGGCTGTTCAACTGGACCTTCATTCAGTTGAGCATGGTTGGACCAATTCTGGTGAAAGCACATGTTTCTTACCTTCAGGTATATTCCAGAGACTCTTTCAATATGTGAAATTACAAGGGCTTGTGCTTTCACCCGAGGTACTTGCAGCATGGGAATTGCCCGAGGAAACCTCTTCCTCTGACTGGATTCCACTGATAATCAACTCGCTTGCGGTAAATGAGATGATTTCTCAAAGTGAACTTCCGATCTACATTCAAGACCTTGAGAGTTGGAATCAATTGAATGATGCCTACCTTGTGCCGAATGGATTGGGTACATTCTCTCACCTGACCGCTCTCGATGAACAGGGTGGGGTTGAATTCGAACTTTGCTCCACATCCGTGTTCCCGTTTACAGTTGCTTATCTCATCGCTTATTGGCAGCGAGGGATTGGTCGAAAAGCGAAAGTAAAACTCGAACAAAAGAATGGTAAATGGATTCTCCAATTAACCTCACTCCGCTCATATTCGTACTGAGAACTGTGATGAATTATCGATTTGATTTCTTTTCCACAAGAACACATGAAGAGTTAAGGACTATAACCGAAGCACTAAGTCGGTGATTCTGCACAGATGTGCACGGTGTTCAAAATGTCTCTTAGTCACAATCAAATGGCCTATGCTGCAATCATCTCTACGTTGATTTTTGGCTCCCTTTTTGTCGGTTTTTCCGGCTATTTCCAAACAAGTGAGAGTATTGGTGGTTTCGAAAGTGCTGCAGAGGAGGATTTGATTGGTACTGGCACCTCTGTCAGTGCTGCTATTGACACCGACGGAGACGGATTATCAGATTTACTCGAATCAACCCAATACGGTACAAACCCAGAATTGGCCGATACCGATTTTGATGGTATGAGCGATGGATGGGAAGTTGCCCATGGATTGAATCCTCTTGACAACGGCGAATCTGAAGATTTACTTCAGGACCCTTCTCAAGCAGAAGAGACCGATGATGCCAACATCGAAAATGAAACAGATTCTTGGCCAGATCCAGAACAGGGTCCAAATGGTGACCCTGACAACGACGGTCTCACGAATCAACAAGAACAAGAATTAGGAACTGACCCACAACGCTCAGACACTGACAACGATGGACTCAATGACCTTTGGGAATCAATGTACACTCAAACTGTTCAAACTCCTGGTGGAGATGTAACATTGTTTAACCCCCTCAATGGCAACTGGGACTGCCTTTTACTTGACCAAGCAATGGAGGATACATTGTCGACTTTCTATGATTCAGCCGAGGGTGCGTTACCATCTTGGGATGGTTTGGCCAATGCAATGGGTTCACACTCCTGTGACATGGTACTCGATACTGATGAAGACGGTCTTCCGAACTTCCAAGAAGAACTCTATGGTACGAACCCGACAGCTCGAGACTCCGATATGGACCTGCTCGATGACATCGTGGAAATTGGCAACCTTACTGCAACGCTAACCAATGGTGTTGGTGAAAATTGCAATGTCGCTCTCCTCGACCCTATCGTTCGAAAATCACCATTTGCAGGCTTGGATACTTCTTGGTTCCTTATGGATATGGATGGAGACGGATTCCTCAATGGCCCATCGGATTGGGATACAGATGGCGATGGAATGCCTGACGGTTTCGAATTTTGCTATTCTGATGTGAATGACCATCCTCAAAATGATGCCGGAATGGTTCTTAACCCAGCAAATGCATCTGATGGCTACGGTGATTGGGATGAAGATGGATTGAACAATTTCGAAGAATACCAAGTTGCAAATCTGTTTGGTCCAACAAACTTCACCTCTCCATGGAGACTCGACACCGATCTTGATGGAATGCCAGATGGTTGGGAATCAACGAATGGTCTCCATCCTCGTGATGGTGCAAACGGTAATCTCGACCCCGACCATGATGGCTGGGATGTCGATGGTGACGGAGGCGTCTTCTATACCACACTTGAATCAACGACCATTGTCGTTGGAATAGATGTTCTCAAGGACAGTTGGGTCGAAGCCAACTCAACCGTCGCTCGTGGACAAATCACACTCGCAGGTGGTCAGAAGCAGACCATTGCTATGCTCGCACCAGTTTCTGGATACGTTTACCAAATCGACGTTAGCGTCGGGCAAGCTGTCGAATCACGATTATTCCAATGGATGGAAATCGTCGAACCAGAAGAACAATTCACGAACCTTATGGAATACAATGCTCGAGATCGAGACGGTGATGGAATCATTGACGGTCGTTCGACCGACCCCCTTGACCCAGATACCGATGGTGACGGTCTTCTTGATGGAATCGAAGTAATGGGCTGGGAAATTTTAGTCGTCAACAACGGCGTCATCAAAACATGGGTGACTTCTGACCCCGGATTGTTTGATACCGATGCAGATGGTCTTTCTGACTATGATGAATTTGCAAATGTATGTGCAAGCGGTTCTAACGCATCGAATCCTGATACGGATGGAGACGGTGAACTTGACCAAATAGAGGCACTCACTGGTTATTCATGGGAAGGGGTAGCATATTTCACGAGCCCTTGTATGTTCGATACGGACAACGATGGTCTTGAAGACGGAGAAGAAGTCATTGCAGGAAAGGATAATTTCCTCACCCATGCAAACAATTCCGATACTGATAACGACAGTCTGTTAGATGGAAATGAAGTTCTGTTTGTTCCTCGACCATTCCAGAACCCTACCAATCCTTTGCAAAACGACACTGACTCAGATGGCATGCTCGATGGATGGGAAATGCAAGTGCAATCATCTGAAGAGAATACCAACTCTCACAGTTTGTGGGTTACAACATCCTCTTGGCAACGTCCTGGCTGTGTTGCATCGCAAAACAATGACTGCTCGATGGAAGCCGGTGGATACGTTTGGCTGAACAATCTCGGCGGTTTCGTCAACGAAAAGAAGTACAGTATTTCTGAAATGAACCTCACTGGATTTGTAGTTCCTTTGAATGATTTCTGTGACTGTAATGGTCGTTGGGCTTTGGACCCTGCGCTTGATTCTTTGAAAGATGACACATTTGACATCGATAACGATTCCCTTCCAAACGGTGCTGAAGCTCCAGATAAATGGAACACCAATCCCGTCGACGATGATACCGATTCTGACAACCTTCCTGATGGATGGGAAGTCTATTACTCGGGACTTGCTCTTGCGAATGGTTTGGTCGATAATGGTACCATCAATGCGTACGGTGCTCGTGGTGTAATGGACCCTTCAATGCCCGACAGTGACTTAGATGGGATTATGGACGGTGAAGAAGATCCTGATAACGATGGATTAAATCGAACCGGTCTGATCAAGAAGTATTGCTCTGGTTACAACGACAGTACGAATTCTGATTGTAACATTAATCCTGACACACCAGATGGTAAGAAGTTCTACGATAATTTAGAAAATTATACCAACTTCGAAGAAAAGGAGAACGGAACAAACCCGATTACCAACGACACTGACAGTGACGGTTGGAATGACGGCCCAGAAGTGTATTACCAAGACCATGATGATGATGGTATGGCTACTGGCTGGGAATTCCACTTCCAATTCGACCCTGATGATCCTGCTGATCGAATGATTGACACTGACGGTGACGGTCACGTGAACTATTGTGAATTCAAATGGGACACGAACCCAAGAAACCCAACCAGTTTCCCTGGACAAGGTGAATTGTGTGATCCGTTTGCTCAGTGATTGTTACAGCAAACCGAACATGATGTCCGAACATTGATGTTTGGATGAGACGGAGGTGAGCATATGGGCAGTTCAAAGCGGTGCGTATATTTCGTGCTCCTCTGTATGATACTCCCCCTCTTCCAATCTCCACTTGGTTCTGCTATCTCAATGTCGGATTCTCATGAGATGACGATCTTCCAGGATGATGGCCTTGTTTTTGACGAGACTTTGTCCCTCAACGGGACTTCAAATTTCCCGCTGGCTAATTCCAATTGGTTTTTGATTGACTTGTTCGATGAACCAATGAATAATTTGGCCTCCGGAACATTAAGCAATGTAATGGCAGTTGGTGAAGGGCAGTGGGCTTGGAGTCTTGACCTGAATGTCTCCATGTATAATTGCACGTGTGGCTTTCTTATTTCGGATGATTCTTCGAACCATCCATCTTTTTCACACCGTGGAAACGATGAACAACCCTTGATTGTGTACCTTGGTTCTTCCAATCATCAACCCTTCATTTTGCCTTTCTTCCCTGTTCAACATAACATAGAATCAGCCCGATATCTTCTCACCAATGAAGACCTTGTGTTGAAAGTGCCATTAATTCTTCCAGCTGGAATAGCAAATGATTCTTTTGTTTATCTCGAGGTGTGTTCAGTTGGAATGATCTTTTGCCTTGATGAAATGGTTTCCTTCGAGGACTTTATTGTCGTCCAAGAAGGTCGAGAGTTGTCCCTCCTTTTTGAACGAGAAAATTTTAATTTATCCGATGGGTTTTGGAAGTTTAGTATCACGGTCAACGATGCAATCCTACATCCTTCCAATCTCGAATACTTTGTAATTCTCATCGACCAGAACATTCCTACCGTGTCATTATCGTGTGACCGTAATGAAATCAATTCTTCCCTTTCGAATGGCGAACTCTTGCCAGAATTGATTTCGATTGAGGAATTTTCTCCGATTTCTTTCTCTGCAATCGTAACCGATGGATATTCAGGTGGAGATAACATTCTCACTTGGACTCTTTTACTTCCAGATGGTTCACGTCGGGCTTTATTACCAATTGAATTCGTGTCTGAAAACTTGATTTCAGTGAAGCCAGATATGGCTGGGACTTGGAGTGTTGAATTATTGGTTCGGGATACTGCTGGTTGGTTAGTCCATTCTTCAATCGATTTTGAAGTGTACAATCTGGTACCGGTGATTCAACTCGAACTTGACTCCTTTGTGATCACTGAGGGTTCCACTGTGACACTTGTTGAGGGTGAAACATGGGAACTCAACAGCAGTAAGAGTTCCGATACTGCGAATGATGATTCAGATTTACTCTATACTTGGTATGTGAACGGTAATACATTCTTGACGGGAAGAAGTACCCTCGAATCCTCTGACTTCACCGAACCCGGGACATATGAACTTCGTTTGGTAGTCGAGGACAATGACGGTGCAAAAAGTGAAGTTTCTTTTGAGGTATTCATTTCAGAAGCAATATCCACAGAAAATTCCAATGTCAATACCATGTTTGTTTCTGTCTCGATTCTCGTACTTATTCTGTTTATAACTGGATTTTTAGTGCGTACATCAAGACGCCAGATGAACCAAACTACAGTTCCGAAGTGGACTGGAAAAGATTCAACACCTAAATTCACTGAGAACGAAGAACACGAACTGTAAGGATTTCAATGCAATTATTGAATACTGTCGAACTGTTGGCAATGTCATGAACGAAGCGGCTATGAGTCATATCGGTCCTCAACCTTTGCCCATCTCTCTTGATGAGTATAAAGCAAGGCAATACCGTTTAACATCTCAACTTCGCCCTGAAGATGTTTTGATTGTGTGTGCTGCTGAAGAATCAACACACTCGAATGATGTCCACTATCCATATCGAACCATGAGTGATATGTTGTATTTTGTTGGCTGGAGTGAACCTGAGGCGATTTTTATTCTACGCTGTGTCGACGGCTCTTGGGTTTCAACACTCTTTGTTCAACCGAAAGATACGCTCAAAGAAATTTGGGAAGGGCGTAGACCTGGTGTTGAAGGTGCACTCGAACACTGGCCTATTGATGAAGCACATTCTCTCAACGACATGACAGATATTTTATCATCATTTGTTGATAAATCTCATCGAATACTTCTGCGAACAGGAGTTCGCTCTGACATTGATGATTTCATTCGAACAGCCATTGAACGCCGTGATCGGTCACGCCAGCACTTTGGTTCTGGTCCAATTTCTCTCGAAGACCCCAGTGCTCGAATTGCTGAACTTCGACTTCGCAAATCTGCTGCTGAAATAGAACAAATGCGTTTTGCTTCTGATGTCAGCAGTTATGCACATATTGCCGCTATGCGTCATTCGAAACCAGGACGTATGGAATATCAGTTTCAATCAACCATTGAAGGTTTCTTCGTATATGCCGGAACTTCAGGTTGGGCTTATCCCTCAATCGTAGGTTGTGGTGACAATGCTACGGTGCTGCATTACAAAGAAAACAACGATGTCTGCGAGGATGGAGAAGTAATTTTGATCGATGCAGGGGCGGAATACCGTGGCTATGCAGCAGATATCACTCGTTCTTGGCCCATTAATGGAAAGTTTACTGACGCTCAAAAGGAAATTTACCAAATTGTCCTCGATGCACAATATGCAGCCATCGACTGCTGCCGTGTTGGTCAACCTTACACTGCTCCACACGAAGCAGCTCGCCGTGTCCTTGCAGAAGGGCTAATCAAACTGGGAATCATTGAACAAAGTCTCGATGAGGCGCTTGATATAGAAAACGGTGACCTTCGTAAATGGTACATGCACAATACCAGTCATTGGATTGGTCTAGATGTTCACGATGTTGGGATTTACAAACCCAATGGTTTACCACGCTTACTCGAAGAGGGAATGTGCCTCACTGTTGAACCAGGATTGTATTTCGGTGCTTGGCGCCCCGATGTGGATTGCCCTGAGCGGTATGCAAACATCGGTATTCGTATCGAAGATGATGTCCTTGTCACTTCCGCAGAACCTGACGTTCTTACCTCGGCATGCCCGAAAACTATTGAAGATATTGAATCAATAACTGGAAACTCATTTTGAGGTGAATCTATGAATTGGTCATCGATTTTGAAGCGTCAGGCTTTGTGGCAACCTGAACATGCTAAGGAATTCCGCCTTTCCGAAGAAGAGGCAGTTGAATTGTATTCCAACGCTCCATTACATCAGTTAATGAGCGCTGCGCTTCAACGACGTAATGCCATGCATGGTCCGGAAAAGGTGACTTATTTGATTGATAGAAATATCAATTACACCAATGTATGTACGATTAATTGTCAATTCTGCTCGTTCTATCGTCCACCGGGCCATGAAGAAACCTACACTCAAACATTTGAACAAATCTCGCAACGAATCAAAGAGTTGGAAGAAATCGAAGGTGTTAGAATTTTGATGCAAGGTGGAGTCAATCCAGATCTACCTTTCGAATGGTATGAACACCTCATTCGTGAACTTCGAATTCAACACCCCAGCATTGCCCTTGATTGCTTTAGTCCAATTGAAATCGAAGGTATTGCAGAAGTGAGTAATCTCTCGACGTTAGAGGTTCTCATTCGTTTGAAAGAAGCCGGTATGCATGGCTTGCCAGGTGGCGGTGCTGAAATGCTTGTTGAAGATGTTCGAAAAGATGTCTCTCCGAAAAAAGGCGCTCCAGCAAATTGGCTCCGTGTCATGGAAGAAGCCCAATCTCTCGGCCTTACAACCAGTGCGACCAACGTCATCGGATTTGGAGAATCATTGGAACAACGGGTCGAACATATGAGGCATATTCGTGAATTACAAGATCGCTCACTTGAAGAGTCATCGTGTGGATTTACTTCGTTCATCGCTTGGCCAGTTCAACTCGAGGTGAACAGTTTTGGTCGACGTAATCGTGGTCAAAACAAAATTCAGTTGGGTTCAGGTTCAACAGAGTACTTACGCCACGTTGCCGTCTCTCGATTGTTTTTAGACAGCATACCAAACATACAATCTTCGTGGCCAACAATGGGGATTAAAACCGCCCAACTCGCACTCTTTGGTGGTGCAAACGATGTCGGTTCTACTATGATGGAAGAAAACGTTGTCTCTGCATCAGGTACAACCAAGTTTCAAGCTTCAGAAAAGGAATTGCAGGATGTAATCCTTCGTGCTGGCTTCATTCCTCAACGACGCGATAGCGACTATGTCTATCTTGAAACTCCAATGCGAGGTACTCCGCCTGAAGAACTTCAAGCGCCACCACCAATGCAGGTTTGATTCACTTACGTTTGGATTGTTGTCGTAGCGTTATAGTACACGACCCAGATTTCAGCGTGAATATTTCTTTGTCCATTGCCAACACCATCAGATGGTGTATATTCTTGGCCATTGTATAATCCTCGATACGTCAGGTGATTGACTCCACCGTTCATGTCACTCCAACTTGTAATGTCGTAGGTCCACTGTTTTACATCTTGACCAGCGCACCATCCAGCTCGACCATACGGCCACGAGCCGAATTGGTTTGCAACAACGCCGCTGCTCACTTCAAGTTCACAACCTTCACCAGATTGAACGTGAACGATTGGGTGCCATTCATAGGTAGTAAAACCATTGAGATAGTAGTGATGCTGATGATCACAGAATTCTGCACAGTTTGCATTATCCTTACCAAAACCATGACCAGTAATGGTTGCTACAATTTCGACTTTATCGGCCCATGATGGGACGGTAAAGTTCAGGTCACGGGTATATTTGGTGAGGTCGTTGTACGTTCCATCAAATTGTCCACCAGTAAATGCAAAGTCTGCACTTTGTCCACGGAGTCCACTGTTCCAATTGCTGAGAAGGAATGTCACGGTGAGGTCACCCTTGTTGGCACCTCGATACTTGAACGTACGATTATCATTATTTTCGAGCATAAAGAGATAAGGTGAAATGTCGGTCAACCACTTTCCTTCACGCCCATAGGTCGTAATCCAGCGCATGTATTCAGTTCCACATGAAGAGGCGTTGTCTCGATCACAGATGCGTAGATTCGCTTCATAATCCCATTCATGACAACCACCAGTGGAGCCATCACTCTTTTGATGGCGATTCGAGCGCTCATCGCATGCATGTTCATGATAGACTTCAAGCGTATCGTAATCAGTAAGATTACTCGGGAACACTGCGGTGGTCGTTGTCGTAAATCCTCCTCCCCAACCGCCGGTGTGGCGATAGAAGTCGAGTGCAGTGACTTCTTCGACACCAGAGTCATGCCTTCGAATTTCAACAGGGAATTCAGCATTCCATTGATGCGGTTCATGGATGAGGTGTTTTGGGTCATTATTCGAACCTGTCCACGCATACAAAGATCCAGTTTCACGTGCCATTTGGAAACGATCAATACCCATATACATCGGTGAATTAAAATTCGAAATCATTTGCCCTAATCCTCCAGTGATACTGTTCGCCCGTTGGTCGATGTAGTGTATTCTTCCTTCCCATGCGGTTTCTTCATTGGGGTTAAGGGAATTTTCAACTGCTGCTTTACGATTGACAACATC
>CAJJCQ010000010.1 GCA_905182725.1 uncultured Candidatus Poseidoniales archaeon | reverse complement strand
CAAAACTGAGGGTTCGAACGCTTGTGAGTCGAAACCTCTTGAATCAATGGGGATGCTCGTACCGGGATTTGAACCCGGGTCGAAGGAATGAGAGTCCTTCATGATGGGCCACTACACTATACGAGCGTGGATAGTTTGGCCACCGACACCCCGTATTTAGCCATCACGCATTCAATCATTCCTTCTTCGTTCGCATTCATGACCTCCATAGGGACTGAATATTCACTTTCAGTTCTAAGTTAAAGTGAAAAAGAGTGTATTGCGCAACAATCAGAACTTTAGTTTTACCAAAGGGGTGTTTCATCGCTTGATATACTGGTGCCGATGAGTTTGGTTCATGCACAACAATGCCAGCACCCTCGAAAACCTTAACTTCGCTGAACTGAAATCTTCGACGGAAAAGAATGAACAAGCCACATGGGCTGAAAAGTCAACTACACTCTATGCACACCCCAGCGGTAAGCTCCCATCCCGGTTTGCCGCTGTGGGGTGGCAACCTTGGCATCGACCTGGTAGTTCAGGTGCAGCAGTCACCAGCACAACCATTGCACGACTCACTCGTCGAAGTCAAATTGCAATTCGAGGTGAGGCTTGATGGGAAAGACTCAACGTCTCCGCCAGGAAATCTCAACCTATCTTACAACCGTTGGTGAAGCAAACACAAGCGACATATTGGATCACGTCAATAACCGATTCCGTTGGGGCGCAACCATGAACCAACTTGGAAATGTTCTTGCTCGAGACCGGCGCTTTGTCAAAGTCGGTTTCGATGAAGGAACTGATGTTGGTGGTTTCAGAATGCGAGTCTGCATCTGGTCCATCGCCTCTGCTTAAGGGCAAAGGGATGAAGACCTCAACACATCACGCAGAAATATGGCGGCAGATGTTCGAGCATTCATTGAATTGATGCGACCGAAGAACATGGTTCTCGCAGCGATTACTGTTCCTCTCGGCGCTCTTTTTGGACTGAATGCAACACTGAACTCAGAACAAGTCTCATCCGTCTTGGTCCAAATATTGGCCGTCCTTGCCTTTATGGGTGCTGGAAACGTAATGAACGATATCAAAGATGCCACAATTGATGCTCAAGCACATCCGAACCGGCCAATACCCTCACAACGAGTTTCAATTCAAGCAGCTCACAAGTTTGTCGCTCTGCTTTGGACGTTCAGCCTCGCAGCCATGGTCTATGGTTCGTTCGAACTTTCACAAAACAATGCAACTTGGTGGCCTTTAACCGCCATATACTTCTGTGCCGTCATTCTGATGGTCACCTATGATTTAGGACCAGAAACCAAGAGTAAGGGCCTGATTGGAAATATTTCGATTTCATTCATGGTCGCCGCAGTCATTCTTTACGGAGCTGCAAGTGTTGATTCGATGTCGTGGCTTGTGCTCTATGTCGCAGGAGTCGTGTTCTTCACCAATTTAGCCCGAGAGATTGTCAAAGATTGTCAAGATATGTTAGCTGATGAAGGGGTCCGGAGTACCTTACCCATGAAGATCGGTTTAGAAAATGCTAGAATGCTCTCGTATGTCCTTATCATGGCAGGACTGGTTTGCTTGTATATCCCGTATTGGAAAGGACCTTTTGTATTCGGACAATTGGTTCTTCAAACACCAGCAATTCTTGTGCTCATCTCATTGAACGGACCGATGTTTCAGGGTAAAGATGTCCAAGTGTCTGCTCGAATCCGCGTCGCAATGCTTCTCGGATTACTCGGGTTTATTCTGACGATGTACTTGTGAATCTCACAAACCCATGAATTCGCCCATGGCATCCCAAGCACCTGAATTAACAAGGTAAGCAAGTAATGACATCTGAGCCCACATGCGATTTTCGGCTTGGTCGAAAGCAATTGATTGTTTGTGGTCCATAACCCAATCTGTGACTTCATCGCCACGGTGTGCAGGTAAGCAATGCATGAACTTCCAACCTGAATCCATGTTGGAAACCAATTCTTCATTGACTTGAAACCCATCAAAAGATTCGACCTTGTCAGTCATGTGTTCTTCACCCATTGAGATGAAGACATCAGTATAAACAACATGTGCATCTTTGACCGCTTCGACTGGGTCGTTGGTTTCAACGACTTTACTGCCGTTCTTTTCTGCAATGGCTTTGGTTCGTTCGACAACTGCCTCATTTGGTTCGTATCCTTTTGGAATCGCGTAGTAAATATCAATCCCAAGCATTGCACATGCCAGCATCAAATCATGAAGTACATTGTTACCGTCACCAACCCAAGCAACTTTGAGATGTTCAAGATCATCAAAGTTTTCCAAAATAGTCATCAAATCAGCAGCCGCTTGACAAGGATGGTGTTGGTCCGAAAGGGCATTAATGACCGGTACATCTGCATGTTTAGCAAGTTCTGTCACGTCATCATGCGAAAAGCAACGATAGGTCATTCCACCTAAGAATCGTGAAAGTACCTGTGAGGTATCACCGACAGTTTCAGACTTTCCGAGTTGAATATCATTCTTGAGCAAAGTCAGTGGATAACCACCCAAACGATTGATTCCAACCTCAAAGGAGACTCGAGTACGGGTTGATGGCTTTTCATAGATTGAGCCAATTGCCAGCGTGTCGAGTGGGAGAAAGTTGAGAGCAACTTCATCTCCTTGCTTCCAAAGACGCTTGAATTCAATCGCCCATTTCAAAATCTTTTCGAAGTCTTCTTCGACATCATCAATTGCAAGTAAGTGTTCTGCCATGCACCTTTCCATTGAAAGACGGCTTCTAAGTGTTATGAAGCACAGGATTGGCAATCAATTCTTCTCATGCTCGATGTCGCTCGCAAACCCATCACGGGCATCACTCATACCGCCAAACAAGGCTTGAGCAAAGGTAAGGATGTCTGCAAGTCCTTCTTCAAGTTCCGAAGAAAGAGGCGTTAGACCTGGTGCCTGTGCGAATTCTTGCATTAAACGTAATTGGCTAATTGCAAACTCTGTTCGTTGTCCACCTGCTTCATCATACAATGCTAATTCAAGAATTTCAAGTCGCTCTGACCATTCAAGAATCTTTTCTAATTCTTCAGGTTCAAGAAGGTCTGACTTCGAGAGGAAATTCTTGGTTGGAAGGCCAAGTCGGAATTCGACGATACTGGAAAGAAGCATTTGAGAGACGAACCCAGAAGGGGAACGTGATAGCATTGGGTCAAACAAGTAAATGATGGCTGACTGTTCTCGACCAATAACATCGATGAGGTGATTACTTGCTTCACGGAATGCGAACAATTCAACTTGTCCTGGTGTGTCAACAATCATGATTTCTCCCGAAAGAGCATGGAGCTGGGCCGCAACGTCGCCGGCTTGTGCAGCCAAAAGATCCGCCGCTAAGATTTGCGCACCGTTTGGGCCAAGGTCATATTGAGACATAACTTCAGTCAATGAAATCAAATCACGGACATCGAATTCTGCGTCGTAATGGACACGCTCGGCTCCGGGATCAAGGTTTACGGCGATGGCATCGGTTTCCAAAAACCGTGACCAACGTTGGAATGAAGTTACCAAAGAAGACTTTCCTGCACCTGCAGTTCCAACAACAAAGAGCACAGGGGGTGTGCCACTATCCATTCCGACCATGCCCACTCCTCCGAACCACCCTACATCAACATGATGGAAAAACAACAGGTCACCACCCAAACCCTATGTTATTTGAAAACTAAAGGGGAGAACGGTTATGTGCTCAATGAGTATGGAGGTGTTGCCGCTTATGCGGTGAACATGGAGGAATTGATTATGAGCGAAGAAAAACCACCTATGCCACCAGGATTGCCACCTATGCCGCCAATGCCACCTGCACCGCCTGGTATGGCCGCTCCACCAATGCCTCCAATGGATGCTCCACCTGCACCACCGGGTATGCCTGCAATGCCTCCAATGGATGCTCCACCTGCACCACCGGGTATGCCTGCAATGCCACCAATGCCTGAGATGGGCGCTCCACCAATGCCTCCAATGGATGCACCTCCGGCACCTCCGGGTATGCCTGCAATGCCTCCAATGCCTGAGATGGGCGCTCCGCCAATGCCTCCTATGGATGCACCACCTGCACCACCGGGTATGCCTGCAATGCCACCAATGCCAGAAATGGGTGCACCTCTAATGGATGCACCTCCTGCACCACCGGGTATGCCTGCAATGCCACCAATGCCTCCAATGCCAGAAATGGAAGCAGAAGCACCTGCTGAACCTTCAATGATGGCAGACAGTGCGGCACTTCTTGGCGCTCCTGCACCTCCAATGCCTCCTATGGATGCACCTGCACTACCGAGTATGCCTCCAATGCCACCAATGCCAGGAATGGAAGCAGAAGCACCTGCTGAACCTTCAATGATGGCAGACAGTGCGGCACTTCTTGGCGCTCCTGCACCTCCAATGCCTCCTATGGATGCACCTGCACCACCGGGTTTGCCTCCAATGCCACCAATGCCAGAAATGGAAGCCGAAGCACCTGCTGAACCTTCAATGATGGCAGACAGTGCAGCACTCCTCGGATCTCCAGCACCTCCTGAAGCACCGAAGGGAATCCCCCTCTTACCGACCTCACTTGCTGCAGACCCAGTCCTTGGGGCTCCTGACAACCTCATGGGTGAGCAAGCTGGCGCAATTATTCGAACCAGCGCTGAAGTTGACGAAGTACTCGGAGATAAACTTGAAGGAACACTTCATGAAGTTGAAAAAGCCACCTTAAGTGCAGAAGGAGAAATCATCAAGCAGACCGTCAAAGGTACGCTCAAGGTGAATAATCCGTCTGCAGAAGACCGGATTTATGATATTGATGTCATGCTCGATAATGCAGATGCTACCGACATTGGTGGAGATAATGTCTCTGTCGATGAATTGGAAGCAGGTGCAAACTACAGCATGAAATACAAGGTCAATGGCAAGAGAATGCTCGTTCTACGTGAACGCCTCGATACCAATCCGGCCCGTCCACAGGAACATTCCCTTTCGGTCGCCTCCGGCGAAGAAGGTGGCCCAATTGCTTTGGAAATTGAAGTTGAAAATACAGCCACAGTGGCCATTAACAACGTTGTTGTTTCTCGTCCACTTCCAAAAGAACTATCTTTTGCAAGCATTGGTGCAGCAACACTCGATGAAAACACACTCACTTGGGATGTCGGCACACTTTCTGCTGGTGAAAAGCAAGTCCTCAGTATCGAAGGAACCATCGTTGTATCTGGAACAAAATCCATCAATGCTGGTGTTGCATCTGCGACATACACTTCGAATTCAACGCTTTCAAACTTGAACTTCAGAGAACTCGATGCTTTCTGCCGTGGATTCTCTTACATGCGTGTTCGTGAAGATGAACGCCCAGACAATTGGCTCTGCCGAACTACGTTTGAGAACCGTTCCTCGTTCGCAGTCGATTTGGTGAAACTCCAAGTTCGCATGAAGGGAAGCGACGACTTACTTTTCGATATTAACGATGTTCGACAAGACGTCAAGCCTCATGGAAAGTGGGAAAGTGAAGAGCGCACTGTTATGGCGCAATCGAAGCCTGACTTTGCAACTGAACTTGCATACACCATCCTTCCTCGTGCAAGCCGAAGCACTGAAGGCTCGATAGGCCTTCAAGCAAAGACGCTCCAAGTTGTTGAAGCGAACTTAGAAAAGGTCTACTCTACATCTGGATTGCGTTCGTACCGATCTCAAAAAGTCACAGCGTGCTTAACATTGAGCAACAACGGTTCTTCTGACATCAACTTGATGCGTATTACCGATGATGTTCCTGGACTCTTCGATGCACCAGATGTTTCTGCAATGACCATTAAGATCAACGGCAAGGAACTCGATGCTGAACAAATCAAAACAGAAATCAACAGTGGAATTACACTTGAGAAGGTAAACCGTTCACCAGACGGTGACGGTCATACATTGACCATTACTGTCGGTGCTCGTGGCCCAGTTGGTCTCAAGCCTGGAAATAACATGACCATTGAATACGATTTGATTTCTCCAGATCCTTCTCCGGACAATACCGACATTACTGCTCCTGCTCGAACTGAATTCAGTGCAGAGCGATATGGACCTGTTTGCACCCGAGACACAACTGTAGCTCCGTCAATTAGTGTGATTCACAACCGACGTGACTTCTCCTTTGGTAAGACAACTCAGAAGATTGGTGGCAAAGGCCGTCACGAAGTCTTGATTCTCTTTTCCAATGATGGTGATACCGCATTGCAAGACGTTATTCTAAGCGACATCATACCTGAAAAGTTCGAAATTAAGGATTGGTTAATTCGTGGAAACAACGACAAGCGTGATGACTGTGAAATGGCAACCAAATCTGGTGAAGGTGGAACACACATCACTTGGACCATCCCAATCGTCGAAAAGGGTGAACGCCTCGAAGTCTCGTTTGAAATTGTTGGCCCTGGCGTCATCGATGGTGAAGCAGGAAACCGATTCCACGGTGTACACTTTGGAGATGAAGTTGAAACCGAAGACATGGCATCCTCGACTGAAGAAGAAGTTGTTGAAGAATCCAGTGAAGCACCGGCTGAGGAAGAAGTTGAATCCAAGGTCTCATGGAGAGAGGATGTCCTCCTCCGTGTCATGGCTGCTGCTGACATTGATGTCAGTGAACGTGATGCCTTTGTTGTTCATGCAGAGAATTTTGATTTGGATGAAAACGGCTATCTCAAAAAGGCTGAACTTGAAGCTGCTGCAAAAGCATGGAATGCTGATGCATCTGGTGAAGAAGAAGTTGTTGCTGAAGAGGCTGTTGAAGAACCTGAACCTGAAGAAGCTACCGAAGAGGCTACAGAAGAACCTGAGGCTGAAGAAGTTACCGAAGAGGTTGTTGAAGAACCTGAATCTGAAGAAGTTGTTGAAGAAGCAGAAGCAACTGAAGACGCAGCAGAAAAGAACTGTCCAATTTGTATGGCAGTGAATACTGCTGATGCTACTGCTTGCTCAGTTTGTTCATTCACTTTCCCGTGATTCATTCAAAGTACGCTCTGAGTGAGTCGTCTGAACTTTCGAGTTCACGTTCAAGTGAGTACGTTTTGAAAGAACGAAGAACGAGGGTCATTCAGGCAAGACCCATTGCGGCCAGTTCTCATTATCTGATGAGTTACTTACAAGGATCAGGACTGGACGGTCCACCTTCGAAAGAACAATCTCCAACGAGTTTTGGGTAGACGGTGGTACAACGCCGTCTCTAAGGTCGACTGCCAACCACGCATCAGGATACTGTTCCATCCATGCGATCAGTTCTGCCTCTATGCCTTCGGGAGGAATACCTTGGCGAACACTTGCAATGAATCCCCACCCAGGTGGACAGCGACGTTCAGCATCAGTCCACAAAAAGATACGACGCTCACCAGGTAAGCGCTCTAATTGAGATTCGGCCTCCTCCAAAGTGATGCAAACTGGCCGGTTTGGCATTGGCATTGGTAATGAATGACGCCAAGTTCGGTCCAAATCCAACGGTTCTCTGCGGCGCATGGAAGACCGTTATCGCCTCATCGTTTCAATCTCTCGGCACGGAGTGTATGAAGTGCGTCAATGACAGATGAATTCAAGCGAACCTTCATGCCCTCTATGCGCCGCCCTCGATACATGTCCAACGGGAATGCACCCCCGCCACCTCAACCGCCAGGTGGGTCAATGTTGATGATGCTTGGAATTATGGTCATGATGACTCTCTTGATCATGAACCCAAGTATTCGTAATACACTCGGTGATGTTGCAGACCCTGTCTTATCTCCGATACTACCTGAAGAATCCTACTTCGTCTTTACAGTACTCATATTGGGAAGTTTCTCGATGACAATGAACACCGTTCTTCGGAATTTCTTTACCGACCCAATGGCTCAAGCTCATATCGGCCATCGGCAGGGCCAAGTCCGTAAAATGATGAATGATGCACGTGTTTCACGCGACCCTATCTTGCAAGAAAAAGCAACCACGCTTCAGCAACAAATGATGCCTGAGCAATTGAAAGTTCAGATGGGGGCGATGAAGCCAATGATGTTCACGATGGTTTTTATTATCGGTATTTTTGCTTGGTTAACAAGTGCTGTCGAAAGTTTCAGAGTCGACTACGTTTCTCTCCCATGGGCATCAGAATGGAACTTGCTCGAAGACAAATTCCTCTTTTTCCCAGCATGGATTTGTGCATACATCTGCATGAGCGCTCCACTCGGCCGAATAATCGACCGACACATCAAACTCTTCCGATACCGTAAGCACCCCCTGGTGACGGCTGGCGATACTCTCAAAGAGCCACTTCTCCATCTTGTAGTCTCTTCTACATCCTCGGTTGACAGTGATGCCAAGCGTCGAAAGCAACGTAATCAGCGCAACAATCCAAGTAACCGGAGCAAGTCAAAAATTTGGCCAAAGGATGAAACTATCGAAAAGCCGGTGAAGGTTGAATCAAAATCGAATGAATGCCCAGAGTGCGGCCTCAGTATGATTACAAAACTTGGAGCCAGAAGTAGGCGCTGTGACGTTTGTCGACACGAGTGGGTGTAGATATGCCACGGATCACCGTGTCAGGCCATCCAGGCAGTGGTACAAGCACCTTAGTGAAAGGACTTGTAGCGCACTTTGGCTGGACATCCCTCAATGGTGGAGATGTATTTCGAAACGAAGCTGCTAATCGGAACATGGGTCTTCAAGAATTTGGAGAATTGTGTAAAGGTGACCTCGAAGTCGATCGGGCATTGGATAAACTCTTACAGGAAAAAATGCTTGCAAACACTGCAGATATTGTTGAATCAAGATTAGCAGGATGGTGGGCATACCGGTTAGAAATTCCTTGTGTTCGGCTCTGGTTAGAAGTTGACGAACTGGAACGAGCCACGAGAGTCTCTTATCGAGAAGGAAATTCTATAGAACAGGCGCTAGCAGAGAATAAAAAACGCTCTGCGGTCGATGCTGAGCGCTTTATGGAACTCTACCAACTGTTACCTGAACAGCGCGAACCCTATACCTCATTACTTGACGCAACAAACCTTGGCAGTGAAGAAGTGCTTGCTGCCACTATCACAATTTTGGAGAAATACCTATGACACTACACATCCTTGATGCTGCTGCCTCTACCAATCCTGCCATCGGTGGGATCCCAGATGACCGAGATGTTGAGGAGCGCCTTGCTTCTGGATTTATCCTCTTGGACAAACCTGCAGGCCCGACTTCTCACCAACTCGCATCCTGGGCTCGTGACCTCTTTGGTCTCGAACGCTTGGGCCACGGAGGCACACTCGACCCGTTTGCAACAGGTGTCCTTCCTTTGATGGCAGGAAAAACCATGAAACTCACCAAAAAAATCCTTACGCACAAAAAGACCTACATCTGCGTGTTCCGTTTTACCACAGTCCCTGACGAAGCACAACTCAAGAAAGTAATGAAGCAACTTACTGGACGGGTTTACAATGTACCTCCGGAAGTTTCTGCGGTCAAGGTACAGGTTCGAACTCGTAAAATCTTCACTTTCGAAAACATTGAGATGAAGGGGAATGATATGATTGCACGTGTTTACTGTGAAGCAGGCACCTACATTCGTACAATGGCTCGAGACCTTGGATTGCTCTTGGACATGAAAGTTCAGTTGAAGGAATTGCGTCGTGAAAACACTGGCGTGTTCAAACTTGAGGATTGTATTACCATGCAAGATTTAGCAGATGCTGTTTGGCTCTGGAAAGAATGCAAACAACCTGAAGCTTTACTCCGAGTCATTCATCCAATCGAAAAATTACTGCTTGACTTACCAACGGCGACTGTAAAGGACAGTGCTGCTGCTGCTTTAGCACATGGTGCACCTTTGTTGCGACCTGGCCTGGTTAATATTTCTGCAGGAGTCAAAGCCGGAAAGGAAGTTGTCATTCAAACTCTGAAAGGCGAGGCAGTAGGAATTGTATCGCTCACGCTCGGAACGGATGAAATCGCTGCTATTAACGAAGGTGAAGTTGCTCGACCAAGTATGGTCTTGCTCGATGAAGGATTATACCCTCGTCGCTGGAAGTCTCCAGAGTGAATCAATTAAGATCCTCAAGCTTCAACGTATTCTTCGTAAATATATTCGTCTGTTTCTATTCGTATTTTTAATACTGACATAATTCCCACATCCACTTTGTCAACAGGTGTTGAACGGCCCCCACAGCCTCAAAGCAAATTTTTGTGAGACGGTCTCCCTATCAAGTTTGAGGGTGTTTTTCGCGTTATCCGTCAACCGGGATGTTTTTCGCCCTCGAAAGCAAAGAAACGATTTTCATTCGATTTTCTTAATTTTTGCTGGAGTTAAGAAGATGAATACACCGCCGATTGCTACGATTGCAAATGCTGTAAGTCCCACAAAAATACCATCAGAAATTTGACCAGAATTCGAATTGAGATTGTCTGATGTAAGAGCCGGTTCAATAGCAACAGCAAGTAATCCCTCGTTGTTATCTTCTTGACCTTCCTTTATCTCGAGACCTCGGTCAATAACAGCACGGATCTGAATTTGTTCCTTGTCGTCGGGAACTTGCCAGTCACAGGTCACATAAGCAACGGTACCAGGTTGCAGTGAAGGTAATGTCTCAAAATCAATCAGTTCCGAATTCGCCTCGCAGCGAACTGAGATCATACTCGCTTCTGCTTGACCAATGTTTCGAACAAGTACTCGAATTGAAACAATATCACCCGAACGGATTATCTCTGTCCCGATATCAATTTCTTCGACATAGAGGTCTGGAAGCGCGAGAACTTCAAGGTCCAAGATTCTCTCATGACAAGAAGTTTGGTCACATAGAGAAATCAGTACAGATGAAAAACCAGGAGTTGGGGCATTCACGGTCAATGTTTTGTTGAAGACGTCAATGGTAACCCAAGAACGATTTGATGATGCTGTTAATCCAGATGAATCAACATCTGAGTAATCAAAAGAAATCACAGTTGGAATTGATAATTCAACGGGGACTAAAGATTGAAATTCTTGGAGTACTGGTGTATCGTCAACGTTTTGCACATTGGTGATAAAAGTCTCAACCCAAGTATTTCCGGCAGCATCGGTGACCGTTGTTTGAATCGTGGCTTGTCCTGAAGATTCGGATTGAAGTGAGAGGCGAATATCGCCTTCTGTTAAGTCAACGACCACCAAGTCTGGATTAGAGTTGGAAAAACTAACTTGGAGGTTTTCGTAGGTCGTTCGATCATCGGTACATCGATACAAGAATGGTAAGATTCGACCGCCGCCGTCTTCAGTCAAGAATTGGTCGCCAACGGGAAGGCACACTGGGTCTTCATCCCAATCGACATCATAGCCGCCTGTAACGGTCATCGAAGTAACCTCAAGGGCTGTTGTACTGGCGTTTCCAAGTGAATCCCATGTAAACCATGTTTTCAATTCAACTTTGACTGAAGTATCGCCTGCCGACATGTGCTTACCGATCGGGAAAGAAAGGGCCAATGAGGGTGACAAAGCCACTGGTTGATTGGTCACTAATTCATCATTGACAAAAAGGAGCCAACGAGAGTAAACCGAATCGAGGCCATCGACATCACCAAAGATTCGACCTTGCAATGAGAGTGTTGGGTCATTGACATCAACCGTGAATGTTGAGATACATGCATCGATGGTGGAAATTCGAAGTTGGGTAAATGAATGGTCTGGAAGAAGCATGTGTTCATCCATCGAGGCAAAATCAGAAAAGGATACACCGTCATCCGAAAAAGAATATTCCAGTCCGACATCATCGAGGGATTCGTTTTCTAATGTGTAGTGTACTCTTCCAATACGTTGGTTTGGAGGTGTCTCAATAATTTCACTGGTCCAGAGACCTGATGAACCCGAAACACTCGATTGGAGACCACAGTCTGCCAACGCCATGTTATCGGATGTCCCAGACATCAAATCAAGACCAATGACTGGCATTTCATGTCCAGTGAATTGAGCTTGTGCTGAACCATATTCACCACCATACCATGGTGTTTGCATGATCACTTCTATGCCAACGGCATCAACATTGAGTTGTGAATCATCAGTTGAACCCACCGAGACATAATCCAAGGTAACCACTGAATTTTGAATGGTGCTCCAATCCCAAGTGGTGAGGTCAGAGACATTGTAGGACCATGGGTTTGAAAGATAATCCAAAGAAGTTTGTGTGTGAGAGAATGTGGTTAAAGATTCGTATTGACCGTCGTAATTGAGTGAGATTCGAACTGAATCTTGGTATAACTGGTCGGGGACTGAAAAAGCAACGACAACAGCAACCCCAAGAACCTCATAGTCTGTAGAACCGAAAGCATTGAACGAAGACAATTGAATTTCAGGTCCGGTTGACCATGAGGTTGCCCCGTCAGGAGTGCCGATTGAGTTATTCGAATCGGTAGGTGAGGATTGCGCCCAGAAAGTCATGCTGTCTTGATGCAATGGGCGGTGATGAACCATCGTTAGGCGTTGATCAGCTACCATTGCGTCGGTATAGGTTGCAGGTTCTTCAGAAAAGGATGTAAAAGCCCCAAGTGTCCAATTCGAAGGTTGGGTGAAGTCGCCTTCAGGGAATATTTCGACGGTGTTCGTTTGATGCACTGAACGAGAAGAAACAGCACTGTACGGCGCCAAGAGTAACAAAAACAACATAAAAAGAACGACGGAATGACTCGGCTTTGTTGTACGCATGTATTGACGAGGCCAGCGAATACACTTGAATAAGAGGGTGGCTTGTTTCATCGTTTCATGGTTTGAAAGTATGAAACGCTCTACGGATTATTGAAATACCACGCCAATGACCGCGACTTACCTCTCATGGCTGTGATGGTGTAGGGGTTAGCACGGCAGATTGTGGTTCTGCCAGCCCGAGTTCGATTCTCGGTCACGGCCCCTTTAATTTCTATCCAGTTGATCTTGGTCAATTTTATGACCCATGCGTTCAACTTTGGTCTCCAAATAGAACCGGTTTTGTTCACTCACACCGACAACAAGTGGAATCAAATTCGCCACCTTAATCCCATGCTTTTCGAGTTGTTCACGCTTATTTGGATTATTCGAAAGTAAACTGACATGCGTAATATCCAGGGCAGTAAGCATACTCGCTGCAATACTGTAGTCTCGACCGTCAGCAGGTAAACCGAGCATTAAATTGGCATCGAGCGTATCAGCACCTTTGTCTTGAAGGTGATACGCTTGGATCTTAGCGTGAAGTCCAATGCCCCTGCCTTCTTGGCGCAAATAGAGTAAACAACCCCAGCCGCGTTCTACAATTGCTTTCAAAGCAGAATCAAGTTGAGGACCGCAATCACAACGAAGACTACCCAATACATCACCAGTGAGGCATTCTGAATGCAATCGCACGATCACTGGGTCAGGACCGTCCATATCACCAAGTGTAAGTGCTACATGGTCAAAGCCAGTCGAGGCTTCATGGAAGACTCGAATTTGGAAGTTACCATGTATGGTTGGAAGTTTTGCTTCACTCGGAACTGAATCGGTTTCAACTAATTCTACGGGGGGGTTTTCAGTCATTCAATCACCTCAATCAAAAAACGAAGTTCTCCTGCTTTTTCTTCGATGGACAAGATGAGGTTCTTTCCACGAGCCGTAAGTAAGGGCATATCATACACTGTTTCCGGGTCATCTGCTAAGACTTCGAGGATTTGGCCTACGTCCATATTCGAAAGAGCTTTTTTCGCTTCAGCAACAGGTACTGGGCAAAAAAACCCGATGACATCAAGTTGGTGAGTTGGCGAAACCATTGACCCTTCTCCAAGGGAAACAACCTCGACCATGACATGCGCTGGTCATCATCCTTTTCAAGGCCATCGAAAATGATGGGTGGGGCTTTCATTGCGAATCTGTGGTTGACGAAAGATAAACCGCAACTTGATGAGGAGGAACACCTACGCAAAGCCATGAGCACGAATGCTAAGTCCTCCTCTGCCAAAGAGGATTTGGACTGGTCTGAAGTTGCTCAACTCGGGCTCCGATATGCACGGATTCCATTGGCGTTACTCTGTGTAGAAGCGTTTTACTGGTTTTTAACTCAACCTTCGGATACTTTGGCACCTTTACAGGTGACTGAAGCATGGCTATGGAATGCCATTACGAATTTATTGTACAGCGATGGTGAATATATCGCTTCGACATTATCAACGCATAATGGATGGATGACGAGAATTGATTTCCTCCATCGTGATTTCCCTGGGAATTTCAATACCGTAGGCCTGTATGTATCGGATGAATGTGCAGGTGTCCATGAAATGATCTTCTTATCGACCCTGGTCGCTATGACTGAAGGAGTACCGCAACGTCTCAAAATCCGTTCTATTCTTGTCATGTGCAGCATCATCTATGTTCTCAACATCATGCGTCTTGTGATGTTCTTCCCTATTGCAGTCAATGACTGCACCTCGAATCCAAACCAACCCGAATGTCTTTCTGGGATGTGGAATTATCACACTGCAGTCTATGAATGGGGATTCTTATTGGTACTTGTGACCATGTGGGTCATTTGGTTTTGGAGAGTTGGAGGACCTGCCCGTACCCTGGATGCAAGTATGTCCAATGCTGCAGGAGAGGAAAAGTGGCGCTTGAAGTTCCGAACTCAATGGTCATCGAAGCACTACTATTTGCTCGCAGGGGCTGTAATGCTGTTGCTGTTCGCTGCCCACAATGTGACTTCAAATGAGGAAGCAATGGCTGCAAAAGAAACGCTTGACTTTTGTTACTTCTCTGAACTCATATCCTCGGACTGTGGACAAGCTCAGAATCGCTGGGATGATGCAATCGGATATGCTTGGTCTCTTTCAGCCATCGGACTGGTTGTTGTTGGTGCAACCTCTGTCGTAATTCAGCGACCTGATGAAGAAGGAAATTGGCCCCAATCGAAGCGTCAAGAAGAGTTGAAGATGGTCGATGAAGCTGAGGAAAAGATTCCTCGCTCACGTTATAATAAGAAAAAGACTGGTTCTTGGAAAAAGAACAGTGAGTCAGCGACAATGAGATCCGTTGATGGTGATGAATCAGAAGCCGAGGAAGAATAATCTTCCTTGTTTCAAAGCCGCCTCACTCAAACACAGTTCCAGTGACTCGTTGGCCAGCCATGTCGTGCTTTTGAAGCGCCTTGATTGCGAGACCAACCTTGCTGGTGTGAATACTGATAAAGGTAGAACCATCGTCAAAATGCACATCACCGAGAGCCATTTCATCACAGCGAAGTGCACGCTGGAACCAAGAGGCTACTGAGCGAGATGAACCTGCGATTGAAGGATCGATGTCCAGTTGAAGCGTTACGAATCCGAAGACATCTGCAGTTTCTCCAAAGTCATCTTGGCGGGCCACTGGGTCACGGTCAATGCCGTCTGGAAGTTCTGGAGCCTCGGAATCAACGATGTCCAAACCGTAAGTGGCCATAATCTTCGAAAGTTGTGGAGCATCATCTCGAGAAACTAAACTCCAAGCCTCGCCTTTGCGACCAATACGGCCAGTTCGTCCAACACGGTGAATGAAAGAATCTAGATCAACTGGTAGGTCATAATTGACAACCAAGGTAATTCCATCGACGTCAATTCCTCGTGCGGCAACATCCGTTGCAACAATTGTCTTGACTTCACCCTCTTTGAAACGGTTGAGAATCTTTTCACGTTGGTTTTGACTCAAATCACCATGCAATCCTTCGACAACAAAGCGATGCTTGTTCAATCTCTGGACCGCGAGGTCGACCATTCGCTTGGTGTTACAGAACACAATCGTTTGGTCTTCGTTACTCATTCTGCACATCAATCTTCCAAGTGCCCAAAGTTTGTTTGTACGACCGATATTAATGCTGTACAAATCAATAGGAGGGATATCTAATTCCTCTGTATTGGTGAGAATAAACTCAGGCTCATTCATAAATTCATGAGCAGCGTCAATAATCTCTTGAGGGAATGTTGCTGAAAACAGAAGCGTTTGGTCACGATTCTTCATGCGTTCAGTAACCCACATGATGTCTGGGAAGAAACCCATGTCAAGCATGCGATCTGCTTCATCCAGACAGAACAAAGTTGGTAATTCGAGGTTGATGTGTCCACGTTCGGTCATGTCCATCACACGGCCAGGGGTTCCAACAATGATATCGACACCATTGCTGAGGGATTTTGCTTGCTTTTCGAGGTCAGTTCCACCATAAACAGTTTGAATCAGAAGTCCACTTTCACCTTGTAAGGTTTGGAATTCTTCCGCAACTTGGTTTGCAAGTTCACGGGTTGGAGTGAGAATAAGTGCTTGGAGTTCACCTGTTGGTTGACATCGTTCAAGAATCGGCAAACCAAATGCAGCGGTTTTACCTGAGCCAGTACGAGCTTGTCCGATTACGTCTTTACCAGAACGAGCGAGTGGAATTGTATCTTTTTGAACTTGCGTGGCACATTCCCAGCCAATCTTTTCAAGGCTGTCAAGTAAATGTTGAGGAAGGTCCCAAGAGTCGAAGCGAGTATTCGTAAACATGTAATCATCTCCGTCTCAGTATTACGAGTAGGTCGCCGAGACGGTGGCAACCCAATCGAGTGGAATCAGTAGTTATCGCGCTCTGCGATTTCTGCTTGAAGGATACCCATCCAGTACTTTCGAGCATTGTCACGAGTAAGAGGACGACGGGTCTGTCGAACATGTTCCAAAATGTATTGACGGAACTTTAGGGATTTGTTTCTGTTAATGCCTTTAGGGGTGATTCCATCCCACAAGCGTTCGAACTGCTCAGCCTTATCGTTAAATGCTTCAACCATCATAGTCACCTCTAAGCAATCGGTCCACTGACGCTCCCTTCTTAACCATACCGACATGGGTCTTGACAAAATGAACCTAAGAATGGATAAAATTTCAGAAATAATCGGCGTCATCATCTGCGTCTTCATCTTCAAAATCATCGTCATAGCCCATCATTTCATCCTGACTCACCGCACGGTAAACCGGTGCAGCAGTAGGTGTGGTCGTTGATTCGGTAGCCGGTGCGTCTGAACCCTTCAATGGATTCTTATCTGGTGAATCAGTATTTTCTTTTGAACCCACGGGAGTTTCAGTAGAACGGACAGGTTCTAAACCAACACGATGGCCATGAGCCTCTGCGATCTCTCTGTCCAAAGCGGGAACGGGTGCAGCTGGAGCAAGTTGAGCATTCTTTTGTGCTTCAGTTCCATCCAGCGATGCGTCAAAGACCATTTCTTTGAGCGAAGCAATAAGTTTCTCATCCGTTTCAGTGGCGAGTAATTCTTCCGCCATTACCCGGAGAACTTCTTCTCCGAAGAGTCGAGGAAGAAGTTCAACACATGCCGAGCGAACTTTGAGGTCTTTCGATGTAGTTCCACGAACGACCAGGTCCCTGGCTCGACCATTGTCTGTGTCCAAGACTTGGATTGCTTTGATCGCACTCATTCGTACATCAGAGTCCGAATCGCCAAGGGCACGTTCTGCGAATAAGGTGGCCATTCTGGATTCTTTACGAGCAAGAGCTGGAAGGTTCTTGGCCGCTACACGTCGTACTTCGACTTCTGCATCGTTCAAAGACCATGAGATAAGGTCCCATACCGCCGAATCGCCTTTATTGACAATCTTCTTGAGTAATGCAGTAGCTTTCTTTCGCAGTTGCATATCTTCTTCGAGTAAGAGCGAGTCAACATGGTCGACAACGACTTCTGGCCAAGTATCACACAATCCAGATAATCCAGCCCAAGCCGCATCCATTCGATACCGTACTGGCGAGCGAAGTTCATTGGATAATATTGATGAAACTCCAGATGGAAAGATCGGAGAGGTCAAGGTCAAACAGCGGCTTGCTGCTTTACGGACATTCACATCTGGGTCATCGAGCATAACGGAAAGCCAATCAAAGAGTTCATCGGATTTGAGAACTGCAACTTCTGGAAGTACTTCCAAAGCAGCAATACGAGTTTCCGCTTCATCGGATTCTAAACTTGCGAGAAGAAACGTATGTGCTTGGTGTACCCGTACGCCATGAAATCGACCTAAGGCACGAATTGCATACTTGAGGCCGAGAGAAATAGTTTCGTCTTTCCATCGAACCGATGCCGAATCGGTTTGGCCCCTGAGCATTGAAAACACATCATCATCCGAAAGTGCCACCCATGGTCCCGTTTCGACTTTCGCTTTCTTCACCGATTTTCGTGGTTTTGCAACTGCAATTGGGAGGCCAGTTCGCGGGTCTCGAGCGATGTATTCACGTGACAAAGTAATCTCCTCCGTAGGGCGCATACCGCCAAAGCGAATGAATCTATGCTTGATTCATCTTGAACTCTTTCCCACCATTATTGAACTCTTGTAACAAGAATCAATCGTCAAAGGGTAAATGTATTGAAGCGACAGCATCAGCAACACCTATGGACAGCAGTGGGTTTCGCGGAAGGTTTACTGCGATTATGATGATGGCCATCATGCTATTCACTCCCTTGCAAACTGTATTCCCGCCCCAAGTCGTTCATTCCACACTTGATGAACTTGAGGCATCTCCAAGCATCCATATGGATGTTGATTTCAATGAATCAGACGGATTCACTCAGAGCAATATTTCTGTTGAACAGGCAACAGGAGAAGTACTGTTAGACCGACCATTGATTACTTGGCAGGCTACAAATTCTGGACCAATGTATGACAGAACTGGTGCATGTGCTGTCCATCTCCAATCTTCAAATGAAATCTTAATGATGGGAGGCATCATTGACCTTAACCCATCCCAAAGTGGTGATGAAACCGCAACAGATGGCGTCGAAATCTATGACATCACTAACTCGAGTTGGGACGAGGGTGAAGCAAGCATGAGCTTGACTCAAATGTATTTTGGATGCACGACGGTCGGTGACAAGGTCTACACAATTGGTGATTATCATCCATTCGACACACCCGAAATTCGTTCTGAAGGAATTGTACAAATATTCAACACCGCCAATAACACTTGGAGTGAAGGCACATCAATGTCCAGTGGGAATGCTGTTGGTCTGGCTGGAGTTGATAATGTTGGAGATTTCATATATGCTGCTGGAGGTGTGAGCCGTAAAGACCGGTCAGATACATCCAATCAACTCATGCGCTACAATACCAATACCGATACTTGGGACCAGATGGCGAATATGAGTCTTGCTCGGCATTCTTTTTCGCTTGTTGAATATCATGGGAAATTGTATGCAATGGGTGGAATTGCGACGTATTTCAAGCCGTCACTCAATCAAACCGTTACCGCCCCAACCAACCATACCGAAGTGTACGACGTTTTGACTGATACTTGGATGAACCATTCCGTATTACCGTTTGAAATTGCAGCCTATGGATCTACAATTCACAACGATGAAATTATTATTTCTGGAGGAATCACCGGCACTGGATTCAATTCTCTGTCAAAAGATGTGCATGGCTACAATCCACTCACTGGAGCCATGAGCGTCCATTCACAACTACCGGTGGACATGTTCGACCATACAATCACAGGTACGAATGGTACAATTGTATATGCAACTGGAGATTTATCGATTTACCGTTTCTCGTCATGGAGCACCAACTTCCACAGTCTTTCCGAATATTTCACGAATCCTTCTTTCTATGATGGATGGGTTACTTCAGATATCTTAGACCTTCGAAAAACGGTAATGGGAACATCATCTCCTGTATGGCTGCAATTATCCGGGATGGCACCGAGCGATACTTCACTTGAATTACAATACAAGAGCGGCGAAGATTCGAACTTACTCGGAACTTCCAATTGGCTCCCAATGGGACCAGGAAATATTTCAGAATACTTCCAAGTTGGAAACCATTCATTGATGCTCGTCGGTCAAGAAAAGTCCTTCTTCCAATATCGAGTCAAGTTCAGCACAGATGAACTCAATAATTGGAAAATACCAAACTTGGACAATGTCAAAATATATTCCGAAGAATCAACGCTTCTTGGACAACACCCCGTCTCTCTGCATCCAAATGCAGCGCCAATCGATTTGACGACGTTTCATTCCTCCTATGCTGCGAATTCAACGTATTCTCTCCTTTTACATTCAACCAACAGTGATGGATTTACTCTACCCAACAGCAATCCCGCAGAAATCACATGGGATACTGTGAGTGAAACATTTGTAATCGACGATCCTGATGGCCTCTTGAAACAGAGTGACATCAATGTTGTCGAACTTTCAACATCATCAGAAGGTGATGAAATGAAATGGAGTATTGCCATCGAAGAAGGACTGCCAAGTGATTACCTTGCGCTTGAGATTCAAACTCATGGCCTTCATGAAACCAGATATAGAAGCCCTGACACCATCAATATTGAGAATATACTCGACGTACATGTCATCGGCTATTCATCCTCTTTTTCGAGTCAAGGAGGACCCGAAGTATCGACTGGCGAAGTCTTCCCCAATGGAGCTCAATTCGATGTGACGATCGACCATAGTTTCAATTCAACAGCGACCCGACTGCTCTATGGTGTGATCGAAGGACGGTTACATGTCGATGTCGAGAACTCAAACTTTGGATGGTTCAATTCAACAAGTGAATGGTTTACACTACAAACCGGCCAAGAAACAGTAACGACACATACCCTTCCAAACTCCAGTTCTGGTGATGCTCGAATATGGCTTGAGGCACGCACCCAAGACGACTTCATTCTCAATGTGAATCCCTCATCGAAGCAATTCATACTGAATGTTGATGCTCCACTTCAAACTTCCACATCGCCAAGCAGTGGTACTTACCTCAATGAAATCGCCGAGCGAAATGTTGAATTTGAATTCTATGATGTTGGAGGATTCAACGATGCGACAGTGCAAGCCTTTGTCTGGATTGAAGCGCTCCACGATAGCGATGCAAACGGACAATATTCAGCTGATGAATCTGTTCCATCACCACTCACATTTACGCATACAGGCGATTTGTGGCTGCTCAATTTGACGGTCAATGACACAGCGAACACAGACCACCAAATGGTCCATGTCACACTCGAAGGGACCAACTTAGCCGGTAAATACATTCGAAATGCAGAACTTTACCCTACCAATGGTTTACTCTCTTGGATGAGCCGAACACCCGAAAAGGCCAATGTCACTTTGATCGAACCTTTGTTTGAAACATCTGCAAATGGTGCTCAACGCCTTGAACCAACCATCCAGGTCGGATGGAAGGTGGTTGTAAGTGACAGCAATACCCTCTCCGACATCGCCCACGTTCGAATTGAACTTGGTAATGATGAAACTCTTGGGATGCGATACAATACCAACTTGGATACCTGTGAAGAGATGGATGGTCGTATTCAAGTTGAGAATTCATGCTTTGCGACAATAGAAAATGAAAGTTTAGTGATCCGTTTCATTGGTAGGGTTGATTGGACTTTTGTCAATTCAAACATTGATATCGGCCACCTTGAAGTGCAGGTTGATGATTATGATGGCACCAGTGTACACGCTTTAGAAGGGCAATGGGTCTTAGAACGGCAAATGTCCATACTCGTCGAACCACTTCAAGACATTGATGGGGCAGTCAAAGGTGAACTTACAACGGGTTGGAATATGATCTCTGGAGAATATGTACAGTTGAATGCCACGATTAATCATCTGGTCAGTAACACATCGTACAACGGATATGTCTCCGTGTTTTGGAGAGGGAAAATTCAGAATGATTTCTTTTCCAATAGTTTTTCTGCAGAAGTAGTTAATGGTCAATTGTCTGCCCAAATTCAAACTCCAGCGGGATCTGGGCTCTGGCACCAAACCGTGTTGGAAATATGGGACCCTTATGATTCTGAAAATTTGTATTCGACTGAATTACCGAACATGAAATTAGATGGGAATGCTCCTGTTCTGCTTCCTTCAACATTGACAAGCGGAATTTCCCGATACCATTTAGATAACGTCGAAATTGGTGTCAATATTGCTGAGGCGAATTCATGGACGCAGAACCTTACTCTGAATTGTCAAATTCAATCGTTAAACTTTGAATGGCCGATTCTTACGCTTAGCCGCGAGTCATCGACTGTGTTTGATGGAAAAACGATGTTCAGTTTCATCTATAATTTCACAGAGCAAGGAAACCCTTCGACCCTCTCGACTCAATCGAACATCGCTTGCTGGGCAAGCGGAAGGGATGATGCGGGCTGGGAACTTACTGCATCGAATGGTAATTCTGCCAACAACCCTTGGCTTATATCCTCACTCAGTGACATTGGCCCTGATTTAGAGATTCGTTCAGTAGATTTTGAAGGCGACACGAGCCAAGGTTCAAAATTACGAATGGAAATGCAGATTGTAAGTTCAGGAGAAAAAATTGATGTGCCATTCAATATTACAATCAGTATCGTACAAAATGAAGTTTCAACCATTGTAGGCCGTGAATTAATACCGTTGATTGGAGGGAATACTGCAGTCAATATTCGTGCTGCTGTCACCGTACCAAAGGGCGACTGGACACTTGTCATTGAAGTCGATGCTGAACAAGGCATTTGGGAATTAGATGAAATGAACAATAAATGGTCACAAAATTATTCCCAAGAAAATGATGCAATGTCAGGAACTCTTGTCGCGATTTCTGCAGGCGGAGGAGTGTTGGTCTTGATTGGACTCGTTATGACCTTACTGCGGAAGAGAACTCAGGATGAAACCATCTCTACAGAACCGTTACCTGCAAAGCCACTCACAGGCCCTCCTTCACGAGCAGATGGAACAAAGAAGGTCCCTTCGAATCTCAAAGGTCCACCTCCGAAAGCACGCGTGGATGTGTTACCATCTGAAGTGAAAGCTGCTCCATCGATGCTAGAAGTTGGTCGTTCGGTTTCCGACTACACCCAACTTCCTGGAGGCGGCGACTACCGATATGAGGGAAGTCAAACCTTCTACTCAGGAACACCCTGTGGCGAATGGAAACAAAACCCAGACCAATCCTTCACTCGGATGGAATAAGGCCAATGCCTAACTTCTTCAAGAAGGACTGATTGTTTATCCTATGGCGAGTGAGGATATCGAAGATATTCGGCGCGTTCTTGCCATTTGCTTCCGAGACGGTGAAACGCTTGGAGCGTTAGATATTGAGCGAATCATTTCATTTGACATGGAGTGGGTTGGACCAGATGAAGCTGAGAAAGTGGTTCAAGCCTTAATTGGCAAAGGTTGGCTTACGGGTGAGGAAGATGCACTCACACCAACCGTCTCACTCACCGGGGTTCAATCACCCCTCGGTTGGTTCCCTCGGCCATCTCGATTACTTCACCCCGTTCACCCCGAACAGCAACAACCTCTTTCGAACACAAGAGATGACTCCAAACCTCTGCCAAAAGCATCCGTACCAGTCTCGAATCATACATCACTCCATACTTCAGATTCCAAAGACCCTCGAGCAAAACTCACCCAGAGGTTGGCCAAGTTTATTTCGAAGTCATCTGAAATATCACTCGATGAAGTCGAACGGAGAGCAAAACGTAAACAACAAGCATTAGGATACGTCAGTACGTGGATGTGCCTTGCACTCGTGGCCCGGGAACAGAACCTTTCAATGAAGGAGATCACTGACGCATTAGCAACTCGGTGATTATCCCTCGATAACTGTTCCATCGTCTTTCTCAAGAACTTCTTCCTTATTACGTGCAGAAAGTTCGATCAAAACCGGCAAGAGAAGTAAAGCGAGCAATAACGAAAAGAAGACGGTGACGGCAGTAATTAATCCGAAGTCTTGGATAACCGGCATAGGTGAGAACATCAGAACAAGGAAACCGAAAGCAGTGGTGAGTGCGCTCATAATCAAAGCCACACCTGTGGTTGAAAGTGCTGCACGCAAAGCCTCCCAATGCGAATCTCTTCGAGCCAGTTCAACTTCAATTCGACGCCACATGTGAATCGAGTAATCGATACCGATACCAATGGTTAGCGCAGTCACCATCACGGTCAAAACATTCCACTTCAAACCGAGTATGAACATTGAACCAGCGACCCAAAGTGAAGCCAATGCGACTGGTAAGAGAACAGCTATGGCTGGAACAACACGCCGTGTCAAAACCAACAGGACAACCATTGAGACGAAGAGTGAGATGACCGTTGATTTGATTTGAGAAGTATTCAAACCATCGAGTACGGTTTGCAAAATGACAAGATCGCCGGTCACATACAAGTTTGCATGATTCTCGAGATTGTACCGGAGCGTACCTTGTTCAGAAGTGCTGCCGAGTTGTTCTTCAATTTTGCTGATGACAAGTTGAGACTCTGCTGAAGTCGATGCTTCAACACGGACTTCTGTTCGGAAATAGGTGATTTCACCATCGGTTAAGTGCACCGTTTGTTCAATACGTTGCGCCCAAGTTTCACCCGTCAATGCATCCGCAACAGTTTGGTTCGTAGAAAGTTCATCAAAAGCTGAAGCTAGATTCAGTTCGAGAGAGGTATTCTTGACATAAACATCACCTGCATAGACTTCAAGATTATTCGCGTCGCCAAAAGAAACGTCTCTTAGAATTGCATCTCGTAAAACAACATATGGTCCTTCGTATGATGGCGAAGGTGGTGAATTGTCAGTCCCTACAACGTCATGGTTCGCTTCGAAGTCCTTGTGTAGACCTCTGAGTTCATCGAGCATTAATCCGTCACCAGGTATGCTTGAAGATGGCTCAAGTGGTTCAAACAGAATGTAAATCAATTTCCAACCTGCGCTATCGTAACTTGTTGCGATATCCTCTCGGACTTGCATAATCTCCATATCTGGGTCGACAAAGTCTGCGAGGTCAAAATCTGTTTCAAGCGACGCTGCACCAAAAATGGAGATACCTGAAATCAGAATGGTCACCAGAATGACTGTAACTTGCTGCTTTTGTTGAACGGCAACTATACTTCCAACAAGACGAGGCATGGTGATGGCTTGACTCTGTTGCACATTCAAGGCCTTTTTGCGGACGACATGCAAGGCGCCGACAACAACAGTCGAAGAAACAAATGCGCAGAGAACACCAAATGCAAGAGCATACCCAAATGTTGCTAACGGTGGCAAGGGTGAGATGACGTTCGCCAAAAAGGCTGCTACGGTTGTTACAACTGCTAAAGAGAGTGGGATCGAAAGTCGAGCACAAGCACGCAACCACGCTTCAGCGGGGTCTTCTTGTTCTTTACGAATCGCCGAGAAGGCACGTTGCAAATGGATTGCATAATCAATACCAAGTCCAAGTACCAATGGTGCAACTGCAACTTCGAGAGCTGTAAATTGGATGCCAAGTAAATTTAAAACACCGTACGTCCAAATCAAAGCAAAAGAGAGTCCAATCAGCGGGAAGGCGACATCGTTAATCGACCGGAAGGCAATGGCCAGAAGTATGATGACGACCAATAAAGCGAGGATAACTAACAAGGCCAGGTTATCAAAAGTACCTTGGTCAATATCATAGGAGATAAGGTCAAGAGATGCCACACCGTAATTCAAATCAGAAGATTCTGAAAGTTTGGCAAATTCCATTCGGAATTGGTCTTGGATCACTTTTCGCTTTTCGACATCAAGATCCGGGTCAATTTCAAGCACCCAGAGAGTGGAAGATGCTGTAGGAGCTGCATCACCAGTTCCGTTCTTAAGATATTCACAACTTGAATCAACATTCAAATCACTGTGGAGGAGAGCGGAAGAAGCGTAACGAGCTGCGGAAAGAAGTTGGTCATCGGCTGAGAGTGAACACACGGTGTCCTCTTCAAACAGAAGGTCGAGAATTTCGCCCCATGAATGTATGGAGTTCAACGAAGTACCATTTGCCTCTTCATCAAGAGCCAATTGTACGATTCCAGGAGTTGTGGTCCAAACGGCAACAGCATCTTGACGCTTAGAAGATTCATTCTGCATGTGTGCAAGATGGTTATTCATCGTCTGAAGAGATTCTATAGAAAGTATGTTTGAACCGTTATCCGCAGTAACATGAACAAAGAGTGGCCTTGCTTCATTCGGAAAGTGTTCATGGATTCGTTCATGTGCATCACTCGATTCTGAGTCGGGTGCAAAATCAGCGAGGTCGGTATTAAACGTCGGTGGTGAGACGACTAGATGTGCGCTCAGTGCCACAGTAAACAGAAACACAACGACAAGGATAACGGGTGCCAGACGTTTGAACGATGGAGCCCAACCGGCCATCCGTTCTTCCAATGACTCGGTATCCATTACTGTTGCGAAGTAAAGGCACTAGAAAAGAGAGAGGGGTGGAATCCCTCGAAGATGTGGTTTTCTGAGAACATTAAGATTCATCCATGAGGGTATTCCGTCCATATTCAAGGAGAAGAGAGGGAGAAGGTTCAAAACAAAGTGGCAGGTCGCAAGAACGATTGCAATGCCAGTTAAAGTCCTCCTAAATGAAAAGAAAGAACTTCGCCTGCGCGTCATTGGCGAAAGTCATACCGCTTTGCAAATGCTCCGAGAACGCCTAAACGTTAGCAGCAAGGTCGAATATGCAAACTATTTCCCAGGACATCCTGAATTGGACGACCCTGAATTCTATATCCGCATCAGTGGAAAAAACACCTCTGACAAGGTCTTGAAAGAAATTGTTTCTGGACTTGCAAGTGAATTCGCTAGCATCAGCCTCTGAATGGGGTATTCCGATGACCACATGGACGGATTCTCTCGCAGAATCCATCGGACTTGACGGCTATGCCACGAATACTCTTGGCATAGGAGGCGTTTTGAAAGCACGTGTTGCTGATTTCCGTGTCGAAGAGATTTCGACTCCTGTTCATCTCGAAAGTCGTGGACGGTTTACCGTTGCTCGGATCATGCTTACCAACTGGGAAACCAATAGATTCTGCAACACGTTGGCAAAAAGCCTCTCAATTCCTCGCAATCGTATCTTTTTTGCTGGAACAAAGGACAAGCGAGCTGTGACCCAACAATTGTTTGTCATCGATGCCCCCCAGGGTAAGGTTGCCGCTGTTGAAATTCCAGATGTAAACATCGAAGTACTCGGTCGAACACATCAAAAAATAGGATTCGGCAACCACCGTGGCAACCGGTTTACCATTGTTATTCGAGGCTGTGCTAACGAAGACGGCACGCCAATGGCTGTTGAAGATGCATTGAAAGAAGTTGAAGCCATTCAAAAAGAAATGGCTTCGAAATTAGGCGAAGATACGTTTCCAAATTGGATCGGACCTCAGCGGTTTGGCGCAGGAAGGCCTGTGACCGCCGAAGTTGGAAAGCATGTTATTGCTGGAGATTGGAAACAAGCAGCACTCACCTATATCGCGATGGCAGGAGAATCAGAGAACGCAGATGTTGCTGCCTTCCGAAAGCATGTCCGTGATAATGGACCATCGGAAGAAGGGCTTGAGTTAGCACCGAAATGGCTCGGTTTTGAACGGAAAATGGTTGAACATCTACTTCACCGCCCCGAGGATTATATCGGAGCGTTTCGCAAACTACCAGGTAATTTGCAATTGATGACTGTCCATGCATTGCAGTCGGTCGTGTTCAACAAATCTCTGCATGCACGACTCGCAGCCAATCATCCAATCAGTTCTCCAGCCGCGGGGGATTTTGTCGGACGGATTGACGAAAAAGGTCAACTGGATGCCCCAAGCTGTGTATTGGTTGAAGAACGGACTCTCCCTCGTATCATTCGAAACTGCCAACTTGGCCGTCTTGCTCCAACTGGTCCGCTACCTGGAAGTGAAATCAAAACCTGCGACGGTTTAACCGGCGATATCGAAAAAGAAATCATTGAACAAATGGGCTTAACAGATGTCAGTTGGGAAGTTGAGGCTATTCCTCGACTCTCGACACGTGGCACTCGACGATCCTTGGTAACGAGTTTCAAGGAAATGAGTGTTGACAGTGTACCGATTGCCAACGATGAATCAATGGGAGAGCGATGGAAGGCAGGACCTGTCAACAACAGCCGCTGGCATCCCGATGGAGCCTGCATACGATTCAGATTCACCCTTTCTTCAGGAAGTTATGCAACAACATTGTTGAGGGAATTCATGCGATGTCCCTTGCATCAATTGTGAGATACACAACATATCGGTCGTAAGAGATACGAATTCAATCAAGATGTCTCAACATGAGACGAGAAGAACCATCACTTTATCGAAGTGAGACTAAACTCACTGTAATTCCTTTGAGTGAAACTCAAAGAAGGCCCATTGAAAGAACTTCGATTTCACCGACGCCAGGAATATCGGAAATTTTTCCTTCCAAAGCATCTGCAAGACCTTCGCCGTCATTCATGACCACGTGAATTTGAACAAACTTGAGTCCGAAAGCCAAAGGTTTGACTTCCACGGACTGGATATTGTAGATCTCATCACTGAGGCCTTGAACTGCTGTTGCGATTGCATCAGCATCAACGTTCTCAACATCCGAATCAGGATTGAGTTTGTATGTCATTGCTACCATACCCATAGAATCACCTCAGGGCCCCTGGTATTGGCAGGTTGGGCAGATGTAAATGACACCTTGATTGCGGCAACGAGGACTACGTCCAATCGGTGTGTCGCATCCAGGGCATGGGAATGAAGTCGATCCGGTTTCCACAAGTGGAACTCCGGACGAGGTGCAGTTTGCGGCTCTTTCAGTCATAATAGGTCCTCAGGAACAAATGGCCCACGCCCTCCCCTTCTTTATGGTTGCGTGCTGAACCATCTCGATTTAGCAGTGAAATGTAATCTGGAGCATCCGCCAATGACAATCTGGTACAGTTCTATCGGCCGAGTACATTCAAACGTCCATGACGGCCAGTGCTTACGACCAGTTCCCCATTCCTTTCGCGGCACCATCCCGATTCAAGAACAAGAATATCACCCACTTGGACGCGCTGAATCTGGTCGCCCCACAAGACAATTCCAACGAGGCCAGTTTCATCGCGACCACATGCCGCAGCGACTGGACCAACATAATGTTCTGAATAGACCATACGTCGAGGATAGATTCGAAGTAAAACGACTTCAAGTCGATGAACCGGTTGGTTCACTTGTAAGTCAGCAATTTTTTGACGGCGACTGGTGGTTTTCTTACTCTTCTTCAGCGTTGTTCGGTTTTGTACCATGAGGTGAGATTCACCTCAATGCACATCAATCTATTCGCCTTTCTTTTTCCGCATAGAGAATGAAGAAGTGATGATGTCGGGGGCTTCAGCAATGTCATCCCCACTGAGTTTGAGATTCAATGCTGCTTCATACCTTTTCAGAACAGATACTTTGCGAAATTTCCATGGCATGAAGTGTATGCAGATGAGGTAGACTTCAGATGATGAATTCCGTGAAGCATGGGGTGAGTAGCGACGAACGTCGTAAAAAAACGGTCGGATGACTTCGATTAATTCCTCAACACCAACGCCCTGAAACAATTTGGTAACGAAAGACCCACCTTTCGTTAACAGTGGAAGTGAAAAATCAAAGACAAGTGAAACCAAGTTCATGGCAATAGCTTGGTCCATATCCCATTTGCCAGTGATATTTGGAGAGATGTCCGAAATGATTGAATTTAAAGGGCGGTCATTTAATTCCAGAAGAACACGCTGTTGAACGTGGGGCTCCGTGATGTCTCCGACCATAAGAACTGCACCCTCTACGCGTTGACAGGCTTCTAAATCGACGCCAATGACCCAGCCATCTCCGCCAACCAATTCGGTTGCAACTTGGGCCCAACCCCCTGGGTGGCATCCTACATCGAGAATAACATCACCTTTGCTAATCAAATTAAAGCGCTCTTGGATTTGCTTTAATTTGAAGGCTGAACGGGACCTGTAGCCGCTGGCCTTGGCTTGCCTACGCCAAGAATCACGCTTGTGATTTTCAATCCAGTGGTCAGCCATACTCATTCCTCCTAACTCCCCTTCGCCACGCTCCTGTTGATGAAACCTCGCTTTAATTCAACACCGAAACAAAGAGATGAAGGGGGTCGGTATCCTCGGCGTAACATGAGGGGAGGTTGTTTGAGTTGAAACCTCCGCTTTTTGTTGTTTCATGTCTTGTTTCCTTCCTGCTAATGGCTTCCTGTAGTCCTTTAGTTCAGGGGGAAGTCATCGACCCATCCAATACATTGCTCAACCCAATTGCAACTGAATCCATGGGTCGTAGTCTCCTGGTTGAAGAAGTAACGACCACATGGTGCCCGACATGTGCCCAAATCGACCCATACCTGAAGGCAGTAGCCGATTCACACGGATCACGTATTGCTATGGTTGCTTATCATCCCTCAGACGGTGAAGATGCTTTTCAACCGCCTGCGGCTCAACATCGTATCAATCGACTTGGTCTTCTTCATGGCGATGCAATACCTTCACCGACCTTCTTTGTTGAGGGTAAGAATCCTCGATCCGGCACCGAGGCTTGGAGTGATGTTCAACGGGACATACTTGACCTCGAATTAACCCGTCAAGATACGACACTTTTGCAGTTTGAAGTGCATCGTACTGATGAAGGCATCACAGCTCGTGTGCTTTCTTTTACCAACATGAGTGTCGAACTCGAGAACACGCAATTGACTTTCCTTGTTCTTGAACACCAGAAGACAGTCCCAGATGGCTTTGTAAATCCAGGTGAATTAACTCGTGACCGTGTAGTGGTGGCAACGGCTGAATGTGACTTCAACACTTCAACCATTCCAACTCAACTTGGACTCATGGGTGCGGACGTCGATCAAGGATGCAATATTGATTTTGAAATTTCATTTGAAGACATGAACGAATTCAGTATTCTTTTGATTCATGAAAACACTGAAGATGCAATTGTAAACTCTGAAGCATCGCTTGGAACCTATGGTGCAGTTGAATTTGCATACCGTTCACGTGACGCCCCCGAATCGTGGTCACTTGCCAATGTTCTCTTGATGGTCGCAGCAGGTGCTGGACTCGTTGCGATATGGCCGCGTAAGAACTAGAATCACTCGGATACAACTGGAATCTTCCGGATTTGTGCACCCGAGTGCCGTAAAGCGGCAATACTCCGATGCAAAACTACACAGATATAATAACCCTCTGCGACAATGTAATTGTAATGGCAGAAACATGGGAAGACGTGACCAAAGATGGAACGCAACCTCTCAAAGAGTGGGTTGTCGAGTATACTGTAGTGGTGAATGAAGAAACGAACCAGCACCTGAACATCATGCATGGTGAAGATCTTGCAGATGTTCAAAGAAGGTTGTTGCTTGAACTCAGAAAAAATTATGCTGAAAATGAACGTATCGATGTCACTGTTCAGCGAATGGAAGAAATCAAAGCCACTTCAGAATCAGTGACTTTTGAAGGGTGCTTCACACCTTAATTTGCTTTCGTACGGTAGTGGACTTCAATCACTTCACCGTTCTGGAGAAGGTAATCATCGAAAGATGTCACACGGTTATCCTCAGTTGCGCTTTCCCCTGAAGCATGGACGTGCATGACCATTTCATGGGTTGCATTGACTCGATAATCAAAGATTCCTGTTTCATTGAAGTGGTGCCCCCAGATGTCGAAAAAGACACCTAATGAGATATTACCTGGGTCATTGAGTTCGATATGAAGGCGTCCTGTATCATCGTGTGTGTGTATCGTATGCATGTAATTCTCATTGCCATTGCAGGCATCTGTTTGAATCCCAATTGCAGATTCAACGACATACGGGTTTCCATCAATGAATACTTGGAGAGTGATGTGGTCGTGGCGTGCTAATCCACTGTGTTCAACACAATCCAACGACAAAGGGTCTGGCGAATCTGCTGTTGATGCCTGAGCTTCACTTGTCACTGTTTGAGCCTTTTCTTGATCGAACAGTCCAGCGTGTTGAGCGTAAAGAACAAGGATACCTGCTAAGGCCAATGCAGTCACAATACTCCAAAAAGTCGTCTCTCGATTCATAGATTCACCTCACCTAGACGGTGTTCCAGTCTTTGGATTGGTTCAACCGCATCAAACGGAAGAAACCGATAAATGCTGCGATATTAGCGACGTGTGCCGTGGTACAGTATTGGCATATTTTTTCCATTTGGAATTCGTAAAAGACTAACAATACGATGACAAAGAAACCTGCAAAAGTGATGTAGGTTCCGTATTTAAGATAGGAAGAAGCCCAATTTGCATTTGGTTCCTTTGAAGATGAATATACCAAATACAGAAGAATACCAAAGACGACTGCACCAATTCCACCCCATGGAATTCCAAAGAATGGGTCGGTATTGTATTCAACGTTCCCGATGACATCATCGCATGAAAGTATTGAATTCGAAGCACAAAAGTTTCCACCTTCGCTTATTTTGGAAGAAATCCAAAGAGTTTGGAATGAAACAGCCATACCTGCAAGACAGGTAAGAATGAGCCCAGAGAACACTCTTCCTCGTTCAGTTCCCAAAGAAGGTATTGTCTCCGAGAGGGATGCAAAAAGTGTGCGGCCGACTGGAAGGATCATAAAGAGCCCAACAAGTACAGGAATCACGTATAGCATCAATTGAAGATTAGCATCCATTCAAGCACTCTCCCGTGGGACGAGTGTGATAATGGCATCTCGTAAATCTTCACCGGGATTTGCTGCAGAACTCCAAGCGATGATTCCATCGGGTTGGATGAGGTAATAACTTGGCGTTCCACTGACTTTCCATTTCTTCATGTTGTCTTGGTCCAGGTCATCAACATACGGGAAATTGTGAGCAGCACCAGGTCTTGAACCGCAATCAGAACTTGCGCAGTCTTCACCTGTGGTTTTGTCCCGGAAAGCGATTATTTCTGCACGGCTGGAATCGTGCCCACTAAGATCAAGTTCAGTCGCGCTGGCAATAAAGTTGACAATCGCTCCGTCCCATTGGGGGTTCGTGCCACTGAAATCGTTGGCGTTAATGCCCATATCTTCAGCAGATTGCACACAATAAGGACAGTCTGTGTCCATGAATTCAATTACGACCCATTGACCACTGATGTCACCTTCTCCCCATGAGGAATCCCAATATGATTCTAAATTGAAATCAGACCAGCCACTGCCGTTGTAAAATTCACCTTCGAGTGCAGGAGCACGTTCTCCTTCTTTGGTACCTGTAGCGATCGGACTGGTTGTAGCTGCAATAATCATGATGCCAACAAAAAAGAGCGCCATCACTCGAATCAATGTGGTCGTCCGTACATCTGCATCATCGTCATAAGTATACTTCATATGTTCATCTCCTTATTGATTCCAATTTCTTGAATAAGTGCTTTGGCCGTGTGACGGATAGCAGCCTCGCTGTTAAACCGGACATCGTAGCCTGTTGACATCATCTTATCAATCCCCAGCATTGCTCTTGGGATATCACCTGCCCAACCCCGGTCTCCACCGGTATATTCGATTGCAGCATCATGACATCCCGTTTCTTCAACGACAATTTCAGCAATTCTACGTACTGATGCAGTGTCATGTGAACCAAGGTTGAACAAATTAAGCGGTTCGTCTGTCTGTTGCATCACATGCAGAATTCCATTGACGCAATCTTCGACTTCCATGTACGACTTTTCTTGTAAACCATTCCCGAGTACTTCGAGACGCGAAGGGTCTGCCTTGAGTTTGTGAATGAAATCAAAAATGACACCATGTGTTCCTCGAGTACCGATGATATTAGCAAATCGGAAGATCCATGCTTGTAAACCAAAGGTTCCAACCCAACTGCTGATCAATCCTTCACCAGCTTGTTTACTTGCACCATACAAGGAGATGGGCATGCAGGGTCCATGGTTTTCGGGTGTTGGGAGTGGAGCATCTTCCCCATATACGACGGATGAGGATGCAAAAGCAATTTTCTTTACCTCGCACCGACGCATGGCTTCAACGATGTTGTAGGTCGCAAGGGTACCTTGTTTCAAATCTGTATCCGTGATTCGGGTTCCGAGACGAATATCTGGGTTTGCTGCAAGATGGAAGACACAATCAATGCCCTTCATTGCCCCGAGTACCGCATTGAAATCTGTGACATCACCTTGGATGTGAGTGACTGTTCCAGCGTCAAGATGTGATTGAATAAATTCGAGTTTACCACTGGAGAGATTATCCAATGCAACGACCGTGTCACCACGGGCAACCAATCGGTCAATCAAATGAGACCCAATGAACCCAGCACCACCAGTGACCAATGCTCGCATGGCCGAATCAAGAATCACCCATGTATGAGTCTTTGGTAATATTGATGGTACCAAGTTTCTACTCGTGTGTCACATGCTATGATGCCTTTGATAACCGTTAACGGAATACTCAATGGTTACCGCCAAGGAGCAATCCTGGCGATGGAGTTGAAAAACATGCCAAAAAAGAATGAAAATACGATGCCTATAACCCAAGATGAAACAACAAACCTGCTGGTCGGTTATGTCCGGAAGAGCAATGCTGGTGGAGCCCTAAAAATCTCCATCAATACTGCAGCTTTTTCTGACTGCTCAACCTATGTAACAAGTGATGGACAGTCCTATGTCCCCTTGGTAATGTCACTCAACGCCCTCGAGAAAGTTCTCAATGGCGAACGTGCTGTTACAACTGTTTCACAACTACAAGATTAAGGAAGACTTCCCTTGATGCTTTTACGAATTCCATGTGAATTCGGCGCCGCCCACTCGGGGGTTTCGACCCCTGAGTGAGCCTTTCCTTACAATGTCCACAAAATATGTTCGGATTACTATATTACTAAATAGAACAGGAAACCGCGAAGAGATGGTGGAATCATGCAAGAACATACAGATACGGTGAAAAATTTCATCGTTGCTGGCATGCCGATGTACAATGAAGAAGAAACCATTGGAACCGTAGTGACCACAGCTTTACGCCATGTCGATGCCGTCATTTGCATCGACGATGGATCTTCAGATTCAAGTGCACGCATTGCAGAAGCATGCGGAGCCACTGTAATTCGTCACCGAGTCAACAGAGGATACGGCGGAGCACTCAAGACACTGTTCATCAAAGCAAAGGAACTCGATGTGGATGCATTGGTTGTCCTTGACAGTGATGGCCAGCATCGTTCCGAGGATATTCCAAAACTCTTGAAGCCAATTCTTTCTGGAAAAGCAGACTTTGCGATCGGTTCACGATTCGTCGAAGGAGGAGGCGGAACTGACATGCCAGCATACCGCCGACTTGGCATTAAAGTCATCACCGCTGCGAGTAATCTTTCGAGTGACCTCGGAATCAAAGACACCCAATCAGGATTCCGAGCATTTTCACGTACAGCCCTCGAACGTCTTCGATTCGATTCTGAAGGAATGGAACTTTCCTTAGAAATGCTTGAAGATGCTCGTGAAAAACAACTCGAAATTATTGAAGTTCCAACCATGATTCGCTATGACGTACCAAAAGGGTCCAATTTTACCGCAGTATCCCACGGATTCACCGTACTGACATGGGCCATGCTTTCACTCTCACAAAAGAAACCCCTCCTTGTGCTTGGAATTCCAGGCGTAGGACTTTTGGCAACAGGTGCGGCAATGGGGATGAATACTGCACGAGGAGTGACGACCCATATCGACAGTTTTGTCGGACCCGGACTCTCAGCCATTTGGATTGGAGTGCTTGGACTCTCACTCATGGCCACTGGTTTGGTTCTTCAGAGTGCCCGTGGCTTTTTGCGTCACTTACTTGTTCGTGAATTCGGACTAGATTGAAACGATTGTTTTTGCCCATCTACTCCACATTTATGGAGTATCATTCAAGACCCGCCCCTCTATCGCAACAACATGGAGAAGGGGAGCGGGGGAGAGAATCTTCTCGACAAACTTTCCACATATCGCAATCAAGCGAAGGATTTGACAATGCGCCGCGTTGACAGCGCATACAGTAGCATCCTTGCTTCACCTGCTACAGTCGTCATACTACTGGTCATTGTTGCAGCCTTTTTTGCACAACAAGGACTCTCTTTCCAAGAACAAATTGATGGAGATGTAGAAATATTTCTCCCCGATGGTGCGGCTTCGACTGAATTGTTGAAAGAAGTTCGAACAGAATGGTCGACTGACATTGCCATTATCTATGTTCAAACACCCAATGCGTTCGATACGTCGAGTACGTTGAATATTACAAATGAAGCATATTTACGTGAAATGAGTTGGGTTGAAGGAGATGATGACAATGCCAATGGCGCTGGTTTCACTGGCCGAGGAATCGATTACAGTAAAGATGACCAGGGACGTGACGATGGAGTGCTTTGGATTATATCTCCCGCCCAAGTGATCAAAGAAATCAATTCTGCCGATGGTCGATTTAACACTTCGATGTGTGTGAATGGAATCAACACCCGTATCCCACTTGACTTTGATTGTGAACTCATCCCTGGTGGAGGGGCATATGCTATTCCGAATCAGGAGACAATCGATCGAATCATTGAGGAATCAGAAGGCGGATTTGATGCACTGTTCAAAGACACGAATGATATGGATCTCAATGTCGACAGTGATGGCGATGGAAACACAACCAATGATATCGATGGAGATGGAATCTGGGACACAGCAGCCATTTTGATTGGTATGCACCATGACCCAACCGAAGCAAAGTTTCGTGATTTCAGCCACCTGCATGAACATTTTCAAGATGTGATTGACAATCGGTCACAGGATATGCAAAATACTGAAATGACGGTCACGGGATTGACCAAAGTTCTTGAAGATATTTCAGATGCGATTTACGAAGATTTACTCAAAATCCTCCCTTACTCTGTTCTCTTTACCATTCTCATCATCACCTTACTGCATCGCTCACTCAAGGTCGTAGTCATCACTGGCACACCTATTGTTATGGCCCTTGCAGTAACCTTTGGTTCATCGGTTCTTTTGGACATCACTTTGACGCCAATGATCGTAGCAACGTTCCCTATTCTCATAGGGTTAGGTGTTGACTATGCCTTACACATGGTGAATCGAATAGAAGAAGTCCGGCGTAAAGAAATCGACAAAGCCCATGATGAGAATGAACGTCGTCGACGTCAAGGAAAAGCTCCCGAAGAAGTACCGGATTTGTGGGACCCAGAATTTTATCGTGAATGTGTCCTTGAAATGACACGCTCGACTGGTGTTGCTGTATTCCTATCAGCATTGACCACAATCGTCGGTTTCTCGGTATTGATTGCTCCACAAATCGTAACCATTGCACCAATACGTTCAGTCGGAGTGACACTCTGTATTGGTATTCTATCGACACTTGTATTCAGTATCATATTGGTGCCGACATTGGCTTGGATGCTCCGTTTCAACAAACGTACGAATCCTTCACTTTGGAAGAACATCGGCACTTGGCCGGTTCGGGGATTTGTGTTCATCCTTGTCGGTGCAATGGTCGTCACCAGTTGGGGTGTTCTCAATTTAGATGAAATGAATGAACCGATCACTGGATCTTCTGAAGCTCCAGATGGTATCGCCTCATTGAATACCCTCGCCAAATATTCAAGAGAATTCAGTGGAGGACAAACTTCCCTGTTCATTTTTGATGCTGAAGAGCGGACAATAGAGGCTCAGCAAAATAAAACCGATAACATCCGTGACCTTCCAGTACTGGATGCAATCGATGCTTTAGAGTACAAAATCGATCAAGTTGATGAAACGAATACCACCAGTATCATCACCTTTTTGAAAACAATTCCTGCAACAATAACTCTTGTTGATGGCGTCACCTTGTATGAAGGGAGTCTGTGGGATTTACTGCATGAACCTTGCTGGGAAAGTAACGACCCAATCGAATGTAATGTTTGGCTCAGCCTTGAACTCACAGGCCAAGATGGACGCCAAGGCTTGAGAAAAGACATGGTCAATGCAGTCTTTGATACACTCTCTGATGAAGTTCAGTCGATGTTATTGAATGAACAAGGAACAAAAGCCATTGTCTACGTAACTCAGCCCTATATGAACCTCAATGTTGCAGGTGAGTTACGAGATGAAATCGATTCCCTGTTAGAAAATGAACCACCGGTTGACGGAAAAACTCGCACCTCATTATTGACTGGAGGCTTACCGGTCTCTCTCGACATTAACGATGGTATTCACGATGCACAAACTTCAACCACCATTATCACTTTACTTGTCCTCACAGTCCTTCTCTCCATTGTATTCCGTTCACCACGACTTGGTATCTATACGATGATCCCTGTTGCTATTGTCATCTTGTGGCAACCATTGTTGATGAAAAGTGGTGATGTCAATGTCAACATATTTACTGCGATGATTGGAACAATAGTATTCGGAATCGGAGTGGATGACTCGATCCACGTCATGCATCGCATTCAGGAAGAAGGTGAGACGCCGACGGGCATTGCAAATGCAATCGAAGAAACCGGTCAGACGATTTTTGAGACCACAGCAACCACTGTCTGTGGTATTGCTGCAGGATTTATCGCTGCCTTCCCTGGTTTGGAGAACTTCTTCATGATTATGTGTCTCTTGATCTTCTGTGCTTTCATCACGAGTGCATTCTTACTTCCTGCCATTATTACAGCAGAACATACGATACGTGCCATGATTCGAGGTGATGAATCATGGGCCGATTATGGCGATGGTATTGCGTTAGCATCGTCTCTCTCGATGAAGCCACTTGAAGCGGTACTTCTTGAAGATTAGATTCGGTCAAGGTGGAGGGAGTAGGGAGTAAGCCCCTTTCTGTTACCTTTCGGTGACCGCATTCAACTTAGCATCCTACCTGCCCCTCGACGTGCCGCGTCAACAGGGCTGTTTGGACTTGCTCCTACGGGGTTGCTCGTCTCATCGACAACAAGGCAATCTCTGTTTTTCAACGTCATTGTACACACCTTGTATCGTTCGTTTCTGCAGCATTGACCTGACCATTTCTGTTCTCTTACTTGTGTAAGCCGTATGCACTATGGAGAGGGGACTTTCCTCAGAGTCGAACTCTGTCAGCGGCCCTCCTACTCCCTCCATGCTGCGGTTAGCATCACTGCTTCAAAGCCTTCGGATAACGAAATACTCACTCGTAGGGGTTTTCACCGGGTGATGCGGCATGCTCTGGAGCACCATATGGCCCTGAAACCGGTTGAGGTGATTGCTTACTTTGAGGACTTGAGTGGGGTGCTTTCTCGACCACTCGTTGTTGATTTTGATCCCATTGTTTCGATTGAGGGGATTTCAGTCCGAAGATGAGTAGGCCGACTAAAGAAACGGTCAACAAAAAGATAACAACCAAAAGTATGGGGTTGACCGAAGTGATTCCCGAAAAGAGACCTTCAGAACGTTGTTCATCCACATAAACAGTTCCAGATTGAGCAAGAGGGCCGTTGATTATTTGATATTCAATCCACATGGTTCCTGCTCTGTCAGGAATCCAATCTTTCGAATAGATATAGGTCCCACCAGCTTCAATTTGGATACCTCGTGCATCAATTCGAGTACGTGCTCCATTACTTTCAACCAATTCGACAAAGATTTGGGCATCGCCATCGGCTAGGCCGGAATTCGTAATCGAAACACCGAGACGAATTGTATCACCTGCTGCAATATCATCACTTGGTTTCATTTCCGGTATGCTGAAAGAATATTCTGCAATTCGTTGTTCAAGAACCCAAACAGAAAGTGGAGCATCAATATCGTTGAACACTGAATTGATTTTATGCCCTGCCATGTCCTGTCCAGTAACCCAAATTCGAAGTTCGAGTGCGTCATTACGCATGGAAGAGGTCAGCAATTCATCTAAATTCAAAATCGCAGCACATGGAATTTCATCACCAAATGCTCGACCACCAATGACGGAAAGATCTTCACTGCCATTGATGACGTATTGACTTGAAAGGCCAACACCTTCGGGGTGAACTGCCCAATGGAGAAGCAATGTATCCTCATCCAAACGATCTTCTTCGAGAATGAGAACTTCAAGATGAAGAGTAGACCAAGTCGATTCAGAAAGGACAATCGAATCAGTCGGTGAGGCCACACCTACGATTCCTGGCACTTGGTCATCGACGATGAACCAGGCTGCAGGTGAAGTCGGAGTACGGTCAATCGCCCCATTTGGAGGGTTACCTAACGAACTGTGAATTCCATAGGAGCCCGATGCTAATGGCGCTGTAATGATACCAAAGAATGTACCATTCAGTGATTCGGCTTGTGCTTCATTGTTACCAAGCAAGATTTCTAAGTCAAGAGGTTGAATGACTGAACGTGATGAACGGTACCAAGTGAGTTCACCTGTCACCTCGATTTCTTCACGTGGTTGAACCCATGTTCCGAGTGTATCAACAAGATCTCCTTGAATCGAATAAGAAAGAGTTTGTGGATCTACCATTAATTCGCCTGAATACTTCCAACTGAGTTCTGGGACTGCAAGTGTATTTGATTGGCCGAGATAATCTTGTATGAACACGGTTGGAATTCGGGTGAGGCTAACATCTGGGTCAAAGCCCCATTCAATCGAAAAATTGACCTCAAGTACACCTTCTGAAGGAAACAGCTGACTGCTCTGCGATGGCATAAGGATACACGATTCAAGAGCAATGTAAATATTGGGACTGGTACATTGTTCAGTTACCGCATCCCATTCTATGAGAACTGGCTCGTTTTGATTCCCTGCTAAGTTCAATTGAATTGATGAGATATCAGAGATTCCATTCAAGTCCCACAATGGGAGATGCAACAGATTCGATTCGCCTGGATGAATCCACACTGAGTCACCAATGTTCCAACTTGCTGGGGCTGAACCAAGTTGAGGTGAGCCATCGTTATTGACTTGAACATTAAACAACGGCACCTCAAATGTACCGGAAGAACCCATCATATTTCCTGCAGGGTCTGCAATTTCTAACCAACCACTGAAAAAGGAACCACTGTAAGCACTTGAAGTATCTAATTCCAAAGAATAAGTGCCCTGAATCGAATTCAAATTAGCGGGGAGTTGTAACAGATGTGCCTGTACTTCCGTCGTTTGCATAGTACCATCGAGATTGCTATCATCCATCCAAGAACGCCAGAGGTGTACTTTCGCATGTGAAGGCAAAACTGGTCTGTCTGCGACAACGAAGTCGATGCTCGTCATTGGCATGGCATCAACATGGTCGAATTCAGAAACACTTGTCTCGAGTAATTCAGGAGACACTGTATCAAATCCAAAGACCACACTGCTCGGAACATCATAGACAATACTTTGACCGTTTAACGGTGAAACATCAATGCTCAGTGTAACACTTTCTTTGTTGATTGGAACGGTCCAAGGGAAGGAGACGATGCCATTGGTAATAATCGAAGAAGACTGTACTTCTGCCCCATCAACCAAGAATCGAACTAAAGTTGAACCCGAACGAGGTGATGAACTCAAAGGTACATTTTCAAATCCAAGTTCGATTTCGACTTGGACGGCATCCCCTGGCTGAAGATAGGGGGCTGAAAGCATGGACTCGACGAGGTTTTGATTGACAATTCCCCAATTCTTTACCGAAACATCATTTTCGACACCATGAGAGGATCCAAGTCCGAAGTTCATACTTATGGGAAGCATCGGTCCCGATGGAGCAATGAGGTTCACTGAAACAGAAAGAGATTCTTCATCATCCCATTGTTCGGTAAATTTGAATCGATGGTCGACTTGTAAGAAAGGACCGCTTCCAAGCATACGTATTTCGCCATTTGCTCCATCTTTCATCCAGATCATTGGAGTCGCTTGATTCAGGCAACCGTTAACTGCGGAACCAAAGAGAGGGAGGGAAAGCATTTGACAGCGGGTATGAGATTCAGCAGTCTGACCTTGAAGGTGGAGTTCTACAGACCAACTGTTTGATTTGACATGTGCTTCGGCATCATTAACGCCTAAATTCGAGAAATCAAAAGTGCTGGTGACTTCAATCCAGTCAGTAGAAGGAGTGAATGTGTCGGTTACATTTGAGACAACGATTGAAACGGGTTCAATCGAACTTTGTGTTGTTTGTTGAACAACTGTCATTCGAACCGCACCCGAGGAAGTCATACGAATCGGCAGAGGTACTTCCTTTGTCCCACCCACCGGTGTAATGGATTGCAAAGCTGCATTGAGAGCAATAACCACCGCATCAGTCGAAGTGAATTGTAAGGCAAAGGAGGCATCATATGGTGCTAAGAGTCCACCGAACAAAACTTCTGTCGATGTGGAAGATGAACCAATTCGAAGCGTCACTTCAACCATTGGAAGACCTTCAACACCCTCTGAAGCAGATGCTTGAGATAAGGCACTGTTCATCGATAAAAGTTCGCTTGAAGAAAGTTGAATCACTTGAAGGTCTTGAAGGTTGGACAATGAAGATGACATGAAATCTTGACCATTAATCGACATTGTAACAAAAGGTGAGATCATTTGTTGAAGAGGTGAAGCAACCCCGAATTCAAACGCATCAACACCTGCTGCTGGAAGAAGAACTGAAAATACTGCAGCGTTCGAAGGCGTCGAGGCGTGTGATTGCCACATAGAACCGTCCTTCAATTGGTCTTGGATGCCCAGACGGCCAATGCCGTCTCCTTCGAGTGACCAATCACTGACACCATCCATGCCAATATCGATACGCAGTCCATCTGCTACACTGGTACGAATCATTTCCACATCGAATGTATTGAGCGTCCAACTTCCGCCGGTTGATTTGGCTCGGAATTGAACGGTGAAGTGGGGTGAAGTAAGCCATTGAGTCCCATCTGCGAGTGTCATCCAAGTCGTTCCTTGGTCGAGTGAATATTCCATAACCCCGTTCCCAGTGAGTGAACAATTCGAGGTGAAGCCTGCAAACCCTGAACGCAGATTAAATGGAGTGGTTAACAATGTTCCAGCGCCGGAAATTTGTCCATTGGACCATCCAACATTTTGTAATTGCCAACCCATTCCTGTTGGGTCTTCTCCGAAGTCTTCGATGACTTTTCCTTCGAAGTGCATACCATGAATGACCGGAACACCACCGGACTGACTCTTCAGGTGAATATTGAGACGGACACTTGGATAGGTTTCCCAATCGATCATCCCAAGGTCAACTGATTTGGAGACTGAGTGTTCGAAACCAGGAACTGGTTGACTTGTCGAAGCATCGAGTAGCCGCCATTCAAGAATCTCACCTGAAGGAACTTCAGCATCGAGATGAAGATAACCAAATGTTCGCATTTCACCTTGTCCAAGCATGGCAGGACTGAAAGGTGCTGAGGTCCAATTGCCTTCACCAGAAGAGACCCCAGAGCCACTTGGCATAACAGAAACATCATCAATATTCCAACCCGTATAGGTAACTGAACCATCGGTCGTTCCAATACCGAAACGAACCTGGAAAGACGGGTTATTGGTGACATAGTTCGAGATGCTAATGGTTTGTTGAGAAAAACTTGAATCTTGAACATAGCCTGAGGAATACACGGTCGCCCATTGTCCATTTGTTCCTTTGACTGCAACATACGCATGGTCGTAACTTGAGCTTTCAATACCAAGTCGCTTCATGAAATTCAATTCCCAAGCACCTGAGCATGAAGAACAGTTCATGACTGGAGATGTGGCCCAAATTGTGGAACTCATATAATTTGGATAGTTTCCGTTGTAGGTGTAGATGGCTTTTGAACCACTGCTCACACCATTTGCTTGACCAAGGCCACTGTCAAAGCCCCAAAGCCAAGAAGGAGAACCGAGTGTCCAGCCGTGAGTGCTGCCTTCAAAGTCCCAATCCCAACCTTGTGGTAAAATCGTAAGTGATGAACCGTTGACATCAACGCCATCATACACTGTATTTCTCGAAAAATCAAGGGACTCAGTGAGTGAGTATCCGGTTGAGGATGGAAGTCGAGCGGATTCAATATTGAGGTCGAGGGATTGAATTGCTGCACTGTCAAGGACACCAAGACGAGTGTTTGTATTTGCTCCATCAGGGAAAGAACCAATCGAAAGTAAATGTGATTGACCCAATGGCGTTGATGTTTCCATTGAAGCATCCGAATCGAGGAGTGCTTCTTCAGGAAGTACGGTATAGCCCTGTAAAAGTGTTGACAGGAGGAACAAAGTCACTACAGCAAAGCAACGAAGTGGCATGGCTCGCACTGACCCCATAGTACACCCTACGGCCCCCCGTAGGTCAAAAGTCTTCGGCCACTCTTTCCTCATCCCGTAGGGATGGGATAAGAGCGATGCGGCTCTTGGAAAAGGCTCAAGGGCTTTGGCCATAGAACCACAAACATGACCGACGTCGAGACGCTGAAAAGAGATGCTGGAATTGCTGCTTGTGCTTATGTCAAGAGCGGCATGAAGGTTGGATTGGGGACCGGTTCAACAGTCAAGCATACGGTCGTCGAATTAGGTCGTATGATGGCCGAAGAAGGATTAGAGATTGTTGGAGTCCCAACCTCATTGGCTACCGAGAAACTCGCCATCGAAGTCGGAATCCCCCTCGTCAAACTCTCTGAAATTGATGGGTTGGATGTCGTCATTGATGGAGCCGATGAATATGACCCGCTGTTTCAATTGATCAAAGGCGGCGGTGCTGCTCTTTTGAGAGAAAAAATTGTGGCTCAAGAATCCAGTGGCATGGTTGTAGTGGCCGATGACAGAAAGCGTGTCGAAACACTCGGTGCATTTCCTCTACCAATCGAAGTCACACCCTTTGCTCATCAAGCCACTATTCGGGCTCTTGGACGTGTTCTCAATTGCCGAGTGAATTGCCGAATGGCAGGCGACCATCCAGTGATCACCGATAACGGGAACATGATTGCTGATGCACACTGTGGTCCTACCATTCAAGACCCTGTGGCAATGGAACAAGAGATTCTCAACATTGCCGGAGTCGTCCAAGTTGGTTTATTCAACAATATGTGTGATGTCGTCGTACTTGCTGGTGCAAATGGTGTTGAAACGTTTGTCAACCCAAATGGGCGTCTCAAGTGAAGTTCAATCTCTCAATTGTTAAATACGGGTGGTTAAGACCGTTGGATGGGCCTGTAGCTTAGTCAGGTAGAGCGATGGACTCTTAATCCATCGGTCGCGGGTTCGAACCCCGTCAGGCCCGCTACTCAATCATCGTGTTCTTCTCTTGGAACACATACACCTTGAATCGCATCGAGGGATACGCTTCCAAAATTATGAGAATCTTCACTGGCTGTGGGGTCAGGATTGTCTCCGACCAAGAAAACCAAGCCGTCATCAATCGATTGAATTCTCTTTACAATCTGTAGATTTGAATGAAACGGATGGCTCGCAAGAACAACATCACCAACCGCTGGTTGAATTGAATCTCCTGAAAGCAAATCGAACTCAGTGCCATCTGGATACGTAGGCCACATACTATCGCCCGAAATTCGAACTCGGACTGTTGTCATGGTTGAACCTCAACTGGCTCGGATCCAAGGAACTTCACGGCCCTTGATGGACCAGAACATATTGTGAATTGCTTCGATTGCGTCCATGAGTTCTTGAGCGTGTTGAGCGGAAACTTCGACCTTACAAGCACTGCACAACTTAGCAGCATTCCAGAAGGTGTCATGAAGTTCAGGATGAGCATCAAGGTGGATAGGTTTGAAGAAATCAGTCCAAAGAACCAATAATTCTTTCTTGCACTTTTGTGCTTCTTCTTCCTTGATAGCAGCATAACGGCTCATGGTATTCATGTACGTGGCCATCGATTGTGAACTGAAGACTTGAGGGTATTCGAGAGCGAGCATTTTCTTGGTCATCGATTGCACTGCTTCACCTGCAACACGGGCGCTTGCTGGGTCGTAGACTCCACAAGGTCCATCGCAGTGGGCTGAGGCTTCAATCAGTGTATATGGTGTGTCTTCCATACCGTTGGGATTGAGAACAAGCATATCAACATGTGCTTGGTGAACATCACACGACTATTGTGGTACCTGCTTCTCCTCGCAAGGCGAGAAGTGCATCACCAGGCTGGCATAGAATCGCACTCAACCCTGGCCGATGTAAGGCGGCTTCCATCAGGCTACCGATTTTAGGCGCCATGGAACCGGCTGGAAATTCTCCTTGTTCCATAAAACGTTCACACTCATCCAAAGACAAACGATGATGGATTTTTTCATTCGCACCACCGAAATCGGTACGAACGGCATCAATAGCGGTCGAGATAATCAGTGCATCTGCTTCCAGTTGGATAGCGAGCAGTGCCGACAATCGATCTTTATCGATGACTGCAGGGATGCCAATGAAATGGTCACCTTTCGCAACGATTGGAATTCCCCCTCCACCTCCACAAAGAACAACTGCATGCAATTCTACTAATTTTTGAATCACAGGTAAATCAATGACTTTCATTGGAAGAGGACTAGCTACAACTCTTCGAGGGCCTTGAATGGTTTCTGCGATATCCCAATCTGCAGACATCACGATTGTAGGAGAAAGGATTGGCCCAACAGGCTTTGTTGGATGTTTAAATCCTTCATCATCACCGTTCACTAGGACTCGCGTAATCACACAAGCAGTACGCTCAGGTCGTTTTCGGCGATGAAGAATCGAATCGAGATTTAATGAAAGTGCATGCCCAATCATTCCTTGAGTCGCTGCCACCCAACTGTCCATCGATTGAGTATTAGCCGAGTCTAATTCCATCAAGTGCCCTACTTGTGGACCATTGCCGTGAGTGAGTACAACGCCCCAACCTGCTTCGAGCAAATCGATGACATCAGACATGACGTGAGCAAGTACTTCAGCGCTTTTGTCCTCTTTTTCTGGGTTCGGAGATGAAAGTGCATTGCCTCCGATGGCATAGACTGCAATACGTGACACACTCCCTTTCCATCGTCCAGAGGGTTTGACCCTTTGCCTACCAAGTATCAAACATACGCAGATTTCTCAAGCAAAACCAAACCTCCATTGGGGTGACATTGAATTAGAGAGGGTGCCAGCCACAGACAGGTGCGAGCATGGTAAAGACCATTTGGATTGGAGATGTTCAGTCAGGAAAGTACGACGACCAAGAGGTCGAACTGAAAGGATGGATAAAGCGCGAACGTGGAAGCAATAAGATGCGTTTCATTGTTCTACGCGACTCAACCGGCACCATTCAATGCGTCGTCAAAAAGGATGCCATAGGAGAAGAATTGTTTCTCGAAGTCAAGAACGTACTCATCGAAACTTCTGTGATCATCAACGGTATTGTCAACGCCGATGAGCGTGCAGACGGAGGCCATGAACTGATTGCCACCTCATTCGAAATCATCGGACCAGTCAATCCTGAGCGTCCGTTTCCAATTAACAAAGAAGCGTTGGATTCTGCCACGGACGAAGACGGTGAACTCATGCCTGGTGGCTCTGAATTCCTTCTTGACAACCGACACCTCTACCTACGAACAAGTCGAATGACATCAATGCTCAAACTTCGTAGTTCTGCTTTTGGCGCCATTCACAATTATTTCAGAAATGAAGACTTCATTGAATACCAAGCACCAAACTTCGTCACTGGTGCTGTTGAAGGCGGTTCTACCTTGTTCGAAGTGCCTTACTTTGGCCGTACTGCTTACCTTACCCAGTCGTGGCAATTGTATGCTGAAGCGGCCATGCCCGCATTAGAGCGGCTCTATACCATTGCACCTTCGTTCCGTGCTGAAAAATCACGTACACGACGCCATCTGACAGAATTCTGGCATGCTGAAATGGAAATGGCTTGGGCCACCAATGATGAGATCATGGCGCACGGTGAAGGCGTTGTCCGACATGTTGCTCGAACATTACTCGAAGAACAAGAAAAGGAACTCACCTCACTTGACCGAGACTTGGATTTAATTGCTCGCTATGCCGACAATCCATATCCACGTATGCGATACGATGAGGCAGTAGAAATTCTACAAGCAAAGGGCGATGATGTTGAATGGGGCCAAGACCTCGATTATTCAAAGGAAAAAATCCTCACGCAAGATTTTGATGTCCCTCACTTCCTCACCCATTATCCAAAGATTGCAAAACCGTTCTATCATCGAGTTGACCCCGATGATGACAACTATGTTCTATGCCATGACTTACTGGCACCAGAAGGCTATGGAGAAATCATTGGCGGAGGAGAGCGAACCTGGTCGGAAGCAGAAATCTTAGCTCGACTCGAAGAAGAAGGAACTGACAAAGAGCCCTATCAATTCTACATTGACACCCGTTCATACGGTGGAGTGCCTCACGGTGGTTTTGGCCTCGGTGTTGATCGAGTGGTCAGTTGGTTAGCTGGAGCGACTCACATTCGTGAAGTCATTCCGTTCCCACGTACCTCTCGTCGCGTAACACCTTAGGTGAGATTCATGGCTGTTGCAATCGCTCTCGGGTGTGGATTGATTGGTCAATTTGTCATTGAGCGTTTGCTTGAGTACGGCCATCAAGTCACTGTTCTTGATTTGAAGATCCCTGAACACTTGGCGAATCAACCGAACGTTGATGCACGCCAAGGTGATGTCTTCCAACACATTGCGGATTTACCACCTCAATCGGTAGTCATCAACATGCTGCCCGGAAGAATTGGTAATGGCGTCCGACCGTTACTTCTGGAAGCCGGACACCAAGTGGTCGACCTTGCCTTTACTGCAGAAGACCCACACCAGTATCAATCGTTAGCAGTCAAGAACAACGCGGTGCTCCTGTGGGATGTTGGTATTGCTCCAGGCATGTCAAACATGCTAGCAAAAAAGGCTTCAGAGCTACTTGGAGATTTGGAAAACATCACCATCAAAGTCGGGGGAAATCCAACCCAACCAGATTCTGAATGGTCCTATATGGCACCCTTCTCACCTTCTGACGTCATTGAGGAATATACTCGTCCTGCTCGAATAAAGGTAGCAAATGAAATTTGTGAAGTTCCTGCAATCACTGAGCGTCATATGATTGAGGTCGAGGGCTATGGAGTAATGGAAGCATTCCTAACCGATGGATTACGTAGTGTTCTCACAACCATTCAAGCAACCAACATGAAGGAATTTACGGTCCGATGGCCTGGCCACATTGACAAATGGCTTCAAGAATCTGAATCGTTGGATGAACAGACGCTTCTTGACGCCTGGAAGTTTGACCCTGCCCGAGATGAATTCACATGGCTCGAAGTAATCGCTGAATCAAAGAGTCAGCGAAAGCGGTGGGTCGTTCAAGATTCAGGAATGAATGGTGACGGCTCGATGGCACGAACAACTGGATTAGTCACTGTTGCATGTGCTCTACAATTCCTTGAACATGGCCCACTGAAAGGTTGCGGATTAGCGCCGGGAATTCATCCACCTGAAGCACTTCACGGACAAGCCATTGATGCAATCATCGAGATGATGAAACAACATGGCGTTTCATTTAGCGAAGATTAAAGCATTGTTTCGCCACAATTCGGACACGGAATTCCTGGAATGAATTCTCCGAGTAAAAAACCGCAGTGAGGACAAAGAGAACTTACCATATCGTATCCGAACATGATGTGCCATACGGGTGATTGTTCATCAAGATGACGATGAAACCGATGAGAAATAGGCATCGATGAGTTCGCCAACAGGGAGTAAGTCTTTTTCTTCGATAACAATCGCTGCATGCTTTTTAGGACGGTCATCCCACGGATTGAAACAGATCGGGTATCCCGATTCTTGGAACATTGCTATGTCGCCTGCCGAATCTCCAACAGATGCTGTATTTTCTTTAGTTACGCCTAAACGACGTTGAAGCATTTGAACCACTGAACCTTTCCCGTCCATTTGAACCTGATAGCGACCAAAATCATCCAACTCGTATTCACCATTGGGCATTTTTTTACCCAAAAGCCAACCATTGGTGAACACATGGAATCTGGTGTCGTTACCATTCGCAAAGCGTTGTGCTGTAAAACGATCAATTCCGCCCCAACGTCGAGCCCAAGGTTTGTCACTTGGAAATTGTGCTGCAACATCACGTGCTGTTTGTTGTAAGCCACCACTTACAATGGCCACATGATAGCCTTTATCGAGTAATCCTTGTATAAATTGTTTCCAGTTTTTCATCATCGGCATTCCTTCCATACAGCCACGTAAATCCGAATCTGAAACAGGTGGAAGTTCAGAAGACCGACTTTCTTTGATGAGGGCGATATCCAGTTTAATCCAGTCCCATTCATCGAGTAAACCTTGGTTGTACAATTCGAATGATTCATCATTTGAAATACCTAAATTATCATAGACAAACTGCCAGGTCGAGAGATGATCAACCAATACTCGGTCCATATCTAAGCAAACGAGCCGTTCAATATTTTTCTGTAACATCTCTTTCAATCTCCATTCAAGAATTCATCCACTCACTGTGACTTACGGGATGGCCAATCATATTGTGATTGTATTTGCTCCACTTGTTTCCCCATAATATAGAGAATGAGAGCAACCATGATTCCAAATAATCCAACGAGGGTCATAGCAATAGTAGCCAAAGTTACCCCAATTGATGTCGAATTCAATTCTTCCAATGCCCCAACGACATTGCCCGATAATTTGTATCCGAGAATAAACAGGACACTTCCAGGGATTCCAAACAAAAGAAGAGGATGTTTTGTTTCAAGCATCCAGTAGAACAGTTGAGCAAAACGAGAAGCTGTAGCAAGTGATTCACGTTGAGGGATCCCGACCTCCATACGTGCTTCAACAATACGGACCCGTAGTTTTTCATCCAAATCTGCTGTTCGTGCCAAGGGTCCCAAATAGGCAAGTGCCTCCATTCCTTCATTGGTAAGCACAACGTGCTGAAGGGTTGCAGAGCCGAGAATAAGGTCTTCGATAGAATCTGGTTGTGTCTGTTCAACACGGTGTGAAAAATGAACATCCCATCCCTCACGTGCCCGGTTTATAGAAAGTGGCAGGTCGCGTAACTTCCATTGGTCCGTAATTGAAAGAACCAAAGTTGAGTCAATGGGTTCAAGATTCGAATCCAAAAGGAAAGAGGCGATGTTTTGAAGGTTCACTTCGTTGTTAAAATGGAGAACTTCGCAACCAATCTCATGAGCGTATTCGACCGTTGAATCGTTTGAACCAAGGTCCATCAAAATCACTTCATCGGCACCTTCTCGAGCTCGAACAACCAGAGAGACAAGCCTCAACTCAATGTCGCGAGCCATCAAAATAATGCGCAACGATTGACGAGCCACATGTCTTGTCCGTGGTCTGCTTCATATCAAACCCTCGTCCATTTTATCGTGAACAGTTCAATTTCGAATTCAACGGAATGAAGCCACATGTTCATGGTCTATGACAAAATGGAAAACATGTGAAGGGTGAATACCGCATTGGAGTTGTCATCCCTGCAAGAAATGAAGAACACTTCATTCAACAAGTGGTCGAGACGCTTCCCGATTTTGTCGACTTGGCTATCGTCATCAATGATGGGTCGACAGATGAAACTCAATCTATTCTTGAGGCTATGACCCCTTCCGAGAAGGTGCATTTCATCAACTTGAACGGTGAAGGTGTAGGTGCGGCAATTGATGCTGGCCATCAATACCTGCTTCAGCATTGGCATGACCAGTTGTTCATCAGCGTCGTCATGGCTGGTGATGGGCAAATGAATCCGGATGACATGGAAGCGCTCCTTAGGCCTGTTATCAGAAATACAGCTGATCATTCCAAAGGGAACCGTTTTGCTCACCCCAATGGAATTGATTCTATGCCCAACATACGTCGCCGAGCAAGCCAAATTCTATCCATCTTCACTGGACTTGCATCGGGGCAAACAACACCCGACCCTCAATGCGGCTATACCGCAACTCGCAGTGATATTTTGCGTGAATGGAATTGGAAGGATTCTTGGAAAGGATATGGATATCCTAACTTTTGGCTCATCCGTCTTTCAACACTTGGTTACAGAATTGCTCATGTTCCAGTTGAATCAATTTACGGTAATGAAAAGTCAGGTATTCGTCGTTTGTCTTTTTTCGCGAAAGTCGGCTTAATGATGGCGTACCGACACCACCATCGAAACATATCATGGCTGTTGAGTAGCAGGATTACACCCCACACTATTTTTGCTGCTGTCGCATATGTGATTGGTTGGATTGCTCTGCTGCCATCAATCAGTACTGACCTTGAACGAGAATTAGTTGGGCGAGGCGTTGCACCGTTGTTCATCACCATCGTTGCTTGGTCAATAGCACATGTTTTTGATAAGGGAGCCACTCGTACAGTACAGGAGTTGAGAATAAATGCGAAGGCTCGACAAAAGACGTAAACCACGAAAAGCCCATGTGCGGCATATCTTGGTTGCTTCAAAACCGGACGTACGTGAATTACTCGACCAGATTCAATCAGCTCGTAATCCGTTGAAGGTATTCAAAAAATTGGCAAAGAAATACTCCAACTGCTCCAGTGCATCAAAGAAAGGTGATCTTGGAGAATTTGTCGAAGGACAAATGGTTCAGAAATTTGAAGAGGCTGTATGGGCAATGGTCCCTGAAACGGTCCCTGAGTCGTATATTAAAACGCAATTTGGATATCATTTGCTTTGGGTACATGAAATAATACTACCAGAGTGAACCACTCTAACGAAGTATGGTGGGCGATCCAGGATTTGAACCTGGGTCCAAGCGTCCCAAACGCCCGAGTATAGGCCAAGCTAACCCAATCGCCCCTTGCAGTCCTCGCCACGGCGTCTTACCTATGAAGTTCACTCAAGGAGTT
>CAJJCQ010000009.1 GCA_905182725.1 uncultured Candidatus Poseidoniales archaeon | reverse complement strand
GACGTACCTACGCCTTCAATTGCTGCAGGGTCAACTGAATGGGTCAATACTACCTTTACTGCACCTCAAAGTGGCTCGCACATCTTGATGATTACTCCTGATTACCAAAATGCAGTTCACGAATCTTCGGAATTCAATAAAATGGTTGAAGTTCAATTTGTGGTTGATACTCGAATGGACTTGTACCACATTGGAGACTTAACCGTTGAACTTGAAGCCGGCGCTCTTGAAGGTCCTTGGCTCATCACGGGTAAAATTGGTCGCTCCAACGGCACTGGACTCACATCAGTACCGCTTTGGTTGCAAATTCCTACAGCAACAGGTGGAATGGTCACGACCGCTCCGTTCATCGTCAACCTCACCGGTACAGGTTATGCAGAAATGCAATGGAGTCATGAAATCACCTCTTCGGTTTTGGATGCATTACCTGTCGGCCTCCATATGTTGTCGGCAAAAATAGATCCTTTCGCAAATGGAGGTTTCATTCAAGAATCCGTTTCGAATGATGTCATATCTGCTCAACTCTCAAAATACGCAGTTCCTGATGTTTTCATGGATTTGAATGCGATTGCATCCTCACCCTCTGTCAATTCAGGAGATTCGGTCGTTTGGAGTGTAAGTATGATTAACACCGGCGATATTCGAGTTTCTGGGAAATTACACTATACTTGGGAAGGTGTTGAAGCAACCTCACCAATCATCTATCTCGACTCTGGACAAGATTACACATGGTCCGTTGAATTGACAACTGCAATCGGCGCTCACAATGCTGCATTTGAATCGCAATGGGTTGCTTCGACCAACAGTTGGGATTCAAATCCAACCAACAGCGTTGCATCTGGCGTCGTCTCTGTCGAAGCTGAATTACGATTGTCATGGGCTCTTTCGACCCTCGAAGTTACAGGTTCTGATGGAAGTGCACTTATCTTACCGATGACACAAGGAGAATCGTATACGCTTCAAGTCGATTTGACAAGCATTGAAACTGGAAATTTGACATACGATTGTCTCGATGGAAATGATGCAATTCTTTCGACCGTTTATGCCGAAGTAACCGGCCTTGGCCAGAAGGTGACCGTCACATGTGAATTTAATGCGACAGCACCCTCAACAGTCGTGCGGCTTATTCCTTCAGATTCAACAATCTCCAGCACTTTTACTCGAACCTTTACCACGATTATGAGCGATAAAGACCTTGAAGAATTGAATACAAATTCGGATTCCGGAACCTTCACACTGATTGGTCTTGGGGCTCTTGCTTTGATTGGAATTCTTGCGATCTCAATCTTCCTTACTCGTGAATCAGAAGAAGAAGTTGAACGTGACATTTTCGAATACTGTCCATCTTGCGATGGACAATTAGAGGGTGATGAAAATCGTTGCCCACATTGTTCCTTTAATCTGAAGAAAGCTCGCAGTCAATTCCACGATTGTGATGAATGTAGTGAATCGATTCCAGACTTGCTTGACAATTGCGTCTATTGTGGCGCAGAGCAAGATGTATCTTCGTACTTCGAACAACGTGAACGTAAAGAGAAAGTGGCAAAGGTCATTGTCGATATTCCGGAAGAAGTCGATGACGATGCTATCGTCACTGGATCGGAGAACTTCGCTAAGACTGCCCAAGAGTTCGGTTTCGATGAAGATCAACTCACTGATGAATGGGATGAAAATATCTTGACTGCTGAAGCAGAAGTAGAAGCCGCCTATGACCGTAAGAATGCGGAAGAGGTTATGCGTGAAGATATGACCGAGGAAGAACTCGAAGCGTACCAAAACACGGTAACAACGACGCTCAAGAATATGACTGACCTTGGTCATGAAAGTAATGATATCGATGCCATTCTCGCCTCGAAGGGTGAGATCATATCTCACAAAGACGATGGCAAAGAGCTTTCAGCAAGTGATGCAGAGATTCGTGGTCGCTTGTTTGAAATTACTGGTGAACAGGGAACCATGCCAGGAGATAAGGTACATGTTGGGACATTGACCGATTCCTCTTTTGCAGGAAATGAAGTCTCTGAAACAACTTCTGACTTTTCTGTGGATGATGGTGATGATGCACCAATCGCAATCGTGGATGAATTATCTCCGGAAAAAGTCAAATCAAATCGCCGACGTGGCACTCGACGTAAAGCAGTTGATGAAGTATCTGATGTTGCTGAATGTGGTGCTTGTGGTGCAGACCTTCCTGTTGAAGCAACAGAATGTGGGACCTGTGGTGCAAAGTTCGAGTGATGTCCGTCGGCTTTCATAGGGTTCGTCATCGCTTTTGCTCAGCAACCACTTTACGTCATTCGGACAGACCGTGCTAGAACTCGAGGGTATCAAACCCTTGCATTCCTATCACTGAATTGATATGTGGGACAAACATAGGGCCAACCGATGAAGAAGAGTTGGGGTCTACCAATCATGCTCATGATGATTATCGTTATGAGTAGTTCATCTGGATGCTTAGGGCTTTTGCAAATGCGCGAAACCATGGAAGATTTACGAGAGGCTCCAAAACTCACGAAAGAAACCATAAAAATCACTCACCTCAAGGTATTTGATAACCCCATCGACTTGGAAGAATATCAAAACACTTCATCGGTTTATATTGATGAATCCGTCATTGATATTATGATGTTCCAGAAAGTGAAAATCACGGGTTCCAGTCTTGTCGATGGCTGCTTAGAGGATTTCACTCGATATGTCCGGGCTGAATTGTTAAGTCCTTCCGGGGAAGCAGTTTGGGCCATAGATGTCTGTGAAGATGTAGAAGCGAAAACCGATCAAATCTTGCCAGAACCTACTTTTGAAACAGGGAATTGGAAATTGGTCATCACTGCACGGGGCCTTGGGTCTCAAAGTTCATTCTTACAAGATCAATTTCAGATTGACCTTACCATTCATCGAACATGTACGACTTACCCACTCGAAAATGACAAGTGTATCTGAATCACGCCAATGAATCAGTGCATGCATAGAGCCTTGAACAGTTTCGGCATTTCCCGGGTCGGTCGTGGTTTCGTAGAGCGCCACCCTCAACCATCAATCGTTGGACTTCCTGAACCGCTTCTTGAAGTTCATTCTTGGCAACATCATTCCAAGGGATTTGGTGAAGGCTTTCCTTGCCATATCGAAGAACTCCATAGGGGGAACTTTTCTTCGTACTGATTTCAACTAAATGCAGATAGGCGAGTAACTGCATTCGATGAGATGCGTGTGGCTTGAACGGGACTTTGCCTGTTTTTTGTTCGACTGGAATAAATTCACCATCGACGATTACAATTTGATCAGGGCGGCCTCGTAAACCTGTATTTTTGTCGATGAGGAGATTTGAGGTTGAATCATTATCTGAATAGGCAATTTCAACTTCTTCTTCCAAATCAATATCTTCTTTCATAGTTTGAAGGGTGTTATCAGATAAGAGCATCCGTTGGAGTTGCCAAGATGCAGCTAATGTCCAAGCCATTGCCGTGATAAAGAGAATAAAAGCCGCTTGTTCTCTGTTTTGTGCAGCCCTTAAGGCAATGGCATGTAATCCCAGTACAATAGAGCCAAACAGCAAACTGGCTTCGACTCGCCCTGCTTCGAACCATCCACCGATGAATCCCTTTGGTTCCCAAAAATAGGTGAAGTCATCAGTAGTTGCCAAAAATTTGGATTTCTGGCGTGGAATTGTTTCTTTCAAACCAATCCATGAGCGCCATGGAACTGAAATGGTGATAAGTCCCGCTAAAAGGGTAGTAGCACTCCACAAAGCGAGGTATCGAGCCATTTGTAAGGTGGTGCCAATCTGATCGATGTAGCTGAAAGCAAGAGCGTCCACACTCAATGCGATGATCACTGAAAACCACCACGTCCAAATCGTAACTGAACGGCGCATTTCAGATTGGATGGTTTTGAAATCCTCCATCTTGTTGTGAATTTCTGTGTGTCTTTTGATTCCGGCGACAAGGGCTTCCCCCTGGCCAGAATTCCCTTCTCGCGATAATGACCAAGACAATGGGCAATATTCGTGACGTTCCAAATCACTTGCGCTGATTGGAACAGCAACTCCTTCAGCATCTCTCCAAAAGTGGTCATCTGAAAGTGTGGCGTTCAGTAAGGCGTTTTTTTCTGTTTTTAGTTCCAAATCCGCCCCCCCTACGACCTTGCACAGTGCTTTTAGGATTTGAGTTCTTCCTTGGTAATCCCATCGGTTTTGGCCTGAGGTCGAAGGTGAATTCATTCCGCCTCTCTACGAAGCGGTTTAATATGGAGTCCAAGTCGGCAGACTGCTGTGAATTACCATGTCCGAGGAAATGAGCTTACTCTTACCCTTTGAATCCTATGAA
>CAJJCQ010000008.1 GCA_905182725.1 uncultured Candidatus Poseidoniales archaeon | reverse complement strand
TTTGTCATCATTATTGCTAAACCACCATTCACCACTGACATCGATGAGTTCTCTCATTCCTTCAAGGAAATAGTTGTGATGCTTGGTCTTCCACTTCGGCACCTCATCATATGTGAAAGTCGCATTCACACTGTCATATGAATTGACAGTGCGGCTCCACGTTTGGAAAGAGGCGACATTCAAAATAGCTATTGCTCCAGTTGGATCAATTCCGCTAGCAACCAATCCATTACTTGCTCCAGCAGTACCTCCTCCATCCTGCAGTTCACCATTCGAGTATGTGCCGCCATCATCAATCGTTCCGTGTGCCCAATGATGTGATTGATTGAGAACAGTAGAATCACTGAAATTTGCATTTGGCCAACGGGCCGGAACTTGTTCCTCATAATCCATGAAAACCTGCCAGGCATTGATTCCCAAATCCACCTCGTGTATTCCCCCGGTGGAAAGAGTCCAACTTGCATTAAGATCGTCCACAATACTACGTGTACCATCGAATACAACACGTTCGCCAATTGCTGAACGAATGGTCAAATTTTGAAAACCGGAAATGCTTACTGATTCATGATAAACACCCTCGTGAATCGTTATGACATCATTATCGATGGCAATCTCTATTGCTTTGACAACCGTTTCCACAGGGCAATCGAGGGTACCTGAATTCGAGTTATTACCCAACTGGTTATCGACGTGAATATGGTCACCTATGCTTCGGGTTACATTCGAACAATTTACTGATGAAGGAGTTGTTGAATACACATCTGAATTCTCTTCAATGAGAGTGGTTTTATCAGAAAGAGCAACGGATACTGTTGAAATACAAAGAATTGAAACAAGAAACAACGCTATAGCATTTTTTCGCATATATTTAACCATCAGCCTCGGCTTTTTGGTTGTTGAACCTTTCATAATAGTGTAGATGAAAAAAGGTATGAACAAGTGGAACTGTTCTCATGGGGGATAAAGACAACCGACAGATCATTTCCACGAAGCCGCAAAGGTCTGTCAAACCCTCAGACATTTGGAAGAGTACAATCGGTGTTCAGTTCCAAAGCACACTGCCTAGCGTCAAGATACCCGTCGTTTCAAGGAAGCTGACCCGATATCTGTGGGTTTTCTCATGAATTAAAAATTCTAGTAATCCAATACATTGTAACCTTCTTGCATCCAATGGAATCCTTTTACAGTCCAATTGAGTAATTGATCTACATGTTGCTGAGTAAGACCTGCTGCTGCTGCTACTTTGTTCAGAACAGCACGTTCAGAATCATCGACTTCTCGGTCAACCATTGTCATTAGGCAGATATCTCGCAATGCTAATTTAATCGAACGAGGTTGCATCTTTGCCAAATGAGCATCTAAATCGAGTTGTTGCAGCATGCTCTCTCGAAGTTGTTGCTTTCGTTCAGGAGAAAGGAGTGTCGCACCAAGTCTCTGCTCATAAAACGCCATTTCTATGCGTGATATCTCGCCATCAACACTTGCTAAGTAAGCCAAAAGTTGGGCGTATTGAAACCGTTCCGAGGGGTCCATTTCGTGGATGACATCATGAAGCATGAACATCCGTATCGACCTTCAACCAAGAGCATTTTGGTATTGCATGCATGGAAAATAGACATAAGGAGTGGTTGGACAGCATGGCACGAGGGGTAAAATGAACAATCGCCGAATCTCAATTTTTTTGACAATTCTCTTGCTACTGCCCCTATTGAACACAGTTCAAGCCGATGGCACGACAGAACCAGACCTTGGGGCAAAGAACCTTACTGCTGCATTCGATTTGACAAACGAAACTGTTACCATCATTTGGGAAAATATCGATACCAATGACTACCTCATTCTTGAAGATTTGAAAAATACAAATTATTCTCTTTATCGTTCGGATGAACCACTCAACAGTTCAAATTATCAGAATGCTCAACTCATAGAAGATAATGTACAAGCCTGTTTTGAATCTGATTCACTTACTACTTGCAAAAACCGTCAACATATTGTTGTATTTCAGACACCGGCAAATACCGATGGTGGATTCTATTACGGTGTTCTTAGCACCCTGAATAACGGCACTACAATCGATGACTTCTCTATCGGTAATGCTTCTTTGAATGAACCTCTTTACGAATATGGCTCGGCAATTCGATCTCCATACAGTCTCCAAGCTACGTTTGATGTCACTGCTTCCACTACTGAGTTGAACTGGATTGATGTATCTCAGGTAGATACCTCGCTTGATTCGAACCATACAACCTCCATATGGGCGCATGCTCTCAAAGCCAATCGAAGCAACTGGGACTCAATCGTTAAATCGAGCATTGCTACAAACCTTTCATCAGATATTGAAGTCTTTGAAATTATCCATCCTCCAAATGTAAGCCGTGTTCAATATTATACAGTCCTGCATTCATTTAACGGTCAGCAAGATGAAAGGTTTCTCTCAAGTAATTCTCTTGCTCAAGGGATTACTGAAGATAACGTCGGCTCTTCAATCACGGGAATTCTACAAGTAAACTTCAATGCTTCAAATTCCACAACTGGATTAAATTGGACCGGCTCACTCATTGAAGATGACAATCATACGCTGCATATTTGGCGCAGTCCTGCAATCATCACAAACATTCTTGCGGATGAAGTTAAACAGATTGCTCAATTACCTGCCAATTCAACTCACTTTAATTTTACAGTGCTGCCTGGATACAGTGGTGATTCATACTATCTCATCACACTTTCAGATGAACTCGGAAATCAGCAACAGAATCTTTCTGCAGCACCAAATGGCCACGCGCAAGAATACACTTTGGCAGAAAACCAAAACATTGTAACAGATTTAGCTGCAACTCATTCGATGGGGATGACACAGTTAACGTGGACTGATTTAGAAAACCATACCGAAGCACAGTATCAAATTTGGCGCTCGACGACCGGTTCAATTGCTACGACATCTGATGGAACCCTCTTAGCGATTGTTGAAGCAGGAATTCAGCATTATAACTCGACATTGGATGCTGGTGTTTCTGCAAACTCATGGTATGCAATTACCGCAATCGCATCTTTTGGTACTCAAAACATAACCTATGCGCAAAGTAATATCTCACTTGGTTTCAATTCACTGAGTAGCCTAATTGTTGAAGATACTAAGAAACCGACTGCTCCTTCAACATTGAATGCAAACTATCGTGCTGATGGGACGACAGAACTCACCTGGATGGGTGATGGAATGGAAGCCGGTACGACTTGGATGATTTATCGCAACCTCTACACCGACATGGATGAACCAGCATTTTGGGTACTCGTTGCGCAGGTCGAAAATACCGTAGCCTCACAATATACGCTCTCGGTTGATTCTGTAGCCCAAAACGGAGAACAAGTTTCGGCAGTCTATGCAATTGGTGGAATTGATGTCTTCGGCAATGAAGTCGACTTTGAAGATTGGATCTTGAGTGATTCAGTCGATGAAGATCGAAATGCCCCTGATGTACAACTTCAACTCTATAATTCCGAATCGAATCTCGAGACCAGTCGATGGTTTGTTGGTTGGGAAAATGCAACCTTTTCGAATTTGCAAACTGATAATTATACCGTTCAATTCATGATGAGTGATGATGCAGTCTCTCTTGACTATACCATTTCGACTCTTGCTCAAAAGCAAAGTATTGACTTGACACAAGGCCTTGCAATCATCGATTTATCGCTTTCAAATCAATCTCCTGATGTCACGATTGCGATCACGGTTACCGATTCGGCTGGAAACTCAGTCTCGTTTTATACCGTATTTTGCACTTCATGCTTAATAGAAGTTGAAGCAGAAACTGAAGTCGATGACCAAAGCCAAGAGCCAATTGACGTCGTTGGGGATGAGTCCGATGAAGAATCGAACAGCCAAGATAACTTGCTCATAGGATTGGCAATCGTTCTTGTTCTTTGCCTCGGCATCATAGTGTTACGAGGTCCAAAGGCAGGCAAAACTCCTTCTGGACTTCCAACGAAATCCGAGGATGAATGGATTTCAAAGTATACGAACAAAAAGTAATCTTTGATTTTCAAATGGTTGCAACCGCACCCCTAAGAAATCACGATCAGGTTCATTGTGATGTGAGCAATTCGATCAAACAGGCCCAAACTGGCATCAACTTCTTGTTCGCTTGTGAAGAGACCGAATGATGATCTAAGTCGGCACCAGCATCGCCAGGTTCACGGCCTGCAGCCCAATTTGAGGAGATACAGACTGCTGCATAAGGAAGGTTGAGTTCACGGGCAAGTTTTGCTTCTCTTGGCATGGTCATTCCAACCATGTGGCCACCGAGGGTGTCAATGGCATCAATTTCAGCTTTGGTTTCGAAATGAGGACCTTGAGCAAGCCAATACGTGTAGAATAATCGCTCATCATCCGAGAAACCTTGAACCGAGCGCAAGACAGCACTCAATCGAGAATTAAGAGACGAATCAAACGGTTCAGTGACCGAAGTAAAGACTGCTGAATCATCATGAAAAGTGGCGGCAACTCCGGTGAAATCGATGTATTGTTCGGCTAATCCAACTTTACCAGGTGGGAAATCCGAGGGTATGGCACCGACGGAACAAACGGCCATCACTGCTTCACAACCCGCATCAAAGAGTGCGCGAATATTGGCACGATGCTCAATTGTATGAGGTGGTTTACTTGCTTGGTCACCGTTATGGTGACGCTGTAAAAAGAACAACTCTTTTTCCTCTTCACCAGTATTGATGGTCATACATGTCAATGGAACATCGCCCCATGCAGTCTCAACAGTGACATCATCACGTCGAATTAATCTGAGCCCAGATTGCTCCATCTCTTCACCAACGGTCATGTTGATGAGACCGGTTCCGCCAATCACTCCGAGTCGTTTCATATCCCTTCCTCGCGTTCACAGCATGTCAAACCTACGGCGAAACTGTAAGTGGGACCTTGCTTTCGCTAGGATTCAAAGAGAACGACGTTCTCGAACAAATCACTCGTTAAGACGAGTAATCAAGTCTGCCTTCTTTCCAGAGACAGGTTTTCCTGCAGCCTTCAAAAGTTCCTTGAGTTCTGCAACCTTCATTGAATCGTAATCTGCACTCGGTGCAGCTTTTTCAGCAGGTGCTGCTTTAGCAGGTGCCTTTTCAGCAGGTGCTTTCTTAGCAGGTGCCTTTTCAGCAGGTGCCTTTTCAGCAGGTGCCTTTTCAGCAGGTGCCTTTTCTGATGCAGGTTCCATTGCTTCAGCAGCATCAATGATTGAAGGGGTAGAAACATCCTCTTCTTCTTCTTCATTATCCATGGCTGTAGCAAGTGCTGCTGCCTTCTTGGCATTGATTTCTGCTTCACTACGAGCTTCTTCTGAGTGGATTTCATCAAGCGTTTTTCCGTTGCCAGCGACAACACCTGCTTGAAGCAGTTGACTCTTACGAATTGCGACAGACTTTACCGGGTAAATCGGTTTAACAGCCTTGCGGATTTCTTCTTCCAAAGTTCCGTCGAGGATTTGAGTCTGGATCTTAGCGAAGGTAGACTTGGAAGCAAAACTAATGATCATGTCACGGGCCTTTGCTCGCATTGCTTGCTTAACTGAAGTTTGAACACGCTTTTGAGTGATGATAAGAGGCTTGAGACGGACAAGGTATCCATCTGTCGAAACTACATCAACTACGTCGTCAACCTTGCCACGGTAGCGGCGGATTTGACGGCGGATATGGTCAGTTTGGTGGTGGTGGCCGATAAATGTCGTCAATGCATCTTGACCGACACACTCATGGACACGGAAACGAAGAATAACGTGCATCTTCGTAAAATCGCCATTGAATTCTTGTTGTGTCATTTCATAGACACGGCCGAGAATATGTTCGTCAGACTCTCCCAGAGTTTCTCCAATTTTCTTAAAATCCCATGGTGAACGAGGTGCACGAATGGTGTACCAAATCTTGTTCTTCCACTTGTCTCGCTGCTTACGTGCTGCTGCACGTGCCTTCACACTGATTTTCTTTGCCATTGTATCATCTCGGGATGTTGTCTTGCGGGGGCTACCCCACTTGCAAGTCGGCCACTGACCACCCCTATTTGAAGAAGCCTCTCCGTCCAATTCACTGCCATACTTAATTTGCATTGATATCAGCGCATCGATTCGGTAAACTCATGAGCATGAAGTGAACCCCATGGTTGTGGGCCTCCATCACATCACCTGGCGAGCGACGGCAAGCGGCATTGCTGACGAAACTGTAGTGGCCGATGCTATAGCATGGCTCGTTGGAGACCCTGAATTGGTTGAGATCGAACCGACAACCTCCTACCATGGCTCCAAACTCCACATGGTGACTGGTGTTTGTAAAAAGAAAGCACATTCACTCAAGTCTTTGTCTCGAATTGGAACTGAGTGTCTTCAAACCTTACTCGAAGAAGTTGATGTACGTTTTGATGAAAATCACACTTTGTATTTCCGTATCGATTTCGATGCATTCATTGACGGTGAGGTCGTTTTGGCAACTTCGGGCCAAGTTGGAACCATCAAATGCCATACAAAAATCGAAGTTTATCCTGGCCAAGTGGCGATTGAAGAATGTAAAAATGTCCTCAAACTCGCCTTAGAAAATATTCAGACTGAAGGATGATTTGTGGACACATGTCGGCAATGCACTAAGTTGAATACCTAGTTGAAGGAGCAAGGGATATGAATGTCCAGTTTCGCGCCATCATACTCAGTATGATGATGCTCACCTGTGTGACATTTATTCCATCAGGCTCGACTTCAGGAGTAAAAAGCCTCAATGAACCTTCAATTTGTCATGCTGATAGAAACGATACTTGGACTATGGGGTTGGTCTCTTGTACCAATTCTACCAGCCCCGGATACACTCTTTTTTCACCCATGCCCGCAACAACCAGTTATTTGATTGATCAGCAAGGAAGAGAAGTCCATTCTTGGGAATCACCAGGTGGGCATCGGCCTGGACTTTCTTCCTATCTTTTGGATGACGGAGATTTACTTCGAGCTGCGAACCTTGCCCAACAGGCCGTTGGAGATTTTAGTGGCGGAGGCATTGCAGGTAAGATTGAACGTATTGGCTGGGACGGTACAGCAGAATGGTCTTGGGAATACTCTTCGATGGATTACATCACACACCATGATTTGGAGCCGATGCCAAATGGAAATATTCTCGCTATTGCATGGGAGGACAAATCTGAGGCAGAAGCTGCACAGGCTGGCCGTAACCCAGCCATTGCCAGTGATGCACCCGGAGGAAGTAGCAATGTCTGGCCGGACCACATTATCGAAATTGAACCCTTAGCCAATAACCAAGCAAATATTGTATGGCAATGGAATGCTTGGGACCATTTGATTCAGGACTATGATGCATCGGTCGAGAACTATGGTGTGGTCGCAGACCATCCTGAACTACTCGACATCAATTTCATCGGCGCAACTGGAAATCAAGCAGGCCGTGCAGATTGGATGCATTGTAACGGGATAGACTACAACGCTGTTCTGGACCAAATTGTGTTGTCATGTAAGAACATGAACGAGATTTACATTATCGACCACAGTACGACCACTGAAGAAGCAGCAGGTCATACAGGTGGAAACTCTGGCAAAGGTGGAGACATACTCTACCGATGGGGGAATCCACAGGCCTATGACTCAGGGCTTTCCAGTGATCAGCAATTATTCGGACAACATGATGTTCAGTGGATTGAGGAAGGAAGAACTGGAGCTGGAGACCTGTTGCTGTTCAACAACGGCGTTGGGCGTACCCCGAGTGTTTCATCTGTCGATGTGATTCACCCCTCTTCAAGCAATGGGAATTATCCGCTTCAAGCAAACGGGACCTGGGGTCCAAATGCACCAAGTTGGTCATGGAACCTTGGAGAACAGATGTATGCACAATCAATTTCAGGTGCTGAACGTTTACCGAATGGAAATACATTGGTGACCTATGGCACGCAAGGAACGCTGTATGAAGTAGATTTGACTGGAGGGATTGTATGGAAATACATCAATCCAGTCACCAACCAAGGCACCCTTACACAAGGAGATGAGATTCCCGAAGGAAATAATGCTGGCACGACTGCCAATGCTGTCTTCAAGGCACGAAGATATTCCGAAGACTTTTCAGCATTCACGGGCAAAGACATGACACCTGCTGACTATCTTGAAACATGGACTGACCTTTGCCTAAGTGAAGAATCAATTCCATGGGATATCGACGGTGATGGATGCATCGATGATTCCGATGGAGACTCCGTCAATGACCCCGATGATCTGTGTGAAGGATACGATGATACCATCGACCTCGACAATGACTCCATTCCTGATGGGTGCGATTCGTTTATCGATACAGATGGAGACGGAGTTGCTGATACTAGAGATTCCTGCCCCGGCTTTGATGACCTCCTCGATTTGGATAATGATACGATCCCCGATGGATGTGATTTATTGATTGATAGCGATTTCGATATGATTTCTGATGCTCTTGATCAGTGCCCAGGGTTCGATGACAATCTCGATGTCGATAACGATTCAATTCCCGATAACTGTGATGATTTGATTGACAATGACCGTGACGGTATTGCCAATGACCTCGACCTTTGCGAGGGTTTTGATGACCAATTCGACAGCGATTCTGACAGCGTCCCAGATGGATGTGATGATACTCCGGATGGAGATGATACTGCAACCAATACGACCGATATAAACTCCGAAAATACAACCAATACCACCGAGGAAAACGCCGAGAATACAACGGATAGTGGGATGGGTAATTCAACACAGTCTACCAACAACAGTTCGGATATCGATGAAGCTAAACCCTCGACTGAAGTCAATTCGAAGACGGACGCTTCGAGGATGACACCCCAATTCGTGCTCTCGTTTGTTTTGATGTTCTCGGGGGCATGGCTGTTGTTCTTTTTGATGGCCCAACGTATCTTTTCAAAGAAGGAAGAGAAAGGACATCCCGAAACCGATATCTTCTTTCACAATTCAGGAATCCAAGATTCAACACCTCAGTTTGCTCAAGTCAGTTCAATGATTGATTTACCTACCTTGAACCAAGCAGTTGAGCCAGCCTCTCATGTTCAAACAAACCAGCCGACTCCGCCCCTATTACCTGCAGAAGGATTGCCAACAGGATGGACCATGGAGCAATGGGATTTTTATGGCCAGCAGTGGCTTGATGCCCAGAGATAAGTATTTGATTATTTCAAAGACTTCATGTAGAACGACTGTTTGGGTTGCTTGAGGAATTACCATGACCCACGTCGTTACCACAGCCTGCGTCGACCACAAATACCAAGAATGCGTTGCAGTTTGTCCTGTTGAAGCATTCCGAGAAGCTGACCGATACTTGGTCATCGACCCCGATGAATGTATTGATTGTGGCGCATGTATTCCAGAATGCCCAGTCGATGCAATTTTTGCCGACACAGATGTTCCTGATTCAGAAGAAGCCTGGATTGACCGTAACGCCGAAGAATCGGTCGATGCTGAAATCGCAGAAGGCGACACACCAGTCCTTGCTTCCGACTAATATTCTTACACTCTGAATGTGTTTTGTTCGAGCGCGTTGATACAAACCAATGTTCATGAAGGGCGCGTACTAGGGAGGAATGATTGGCATGGTTCGAACAGACTTTACTCAACTCCGGAATGGCAGTGATTTGCTTAAGCGTGGCTTTGCTCGTATGCAGCAAGGTGGCGTGATTATGGATGTCGTTGATCCAGATCAAGCAGCCATTGCAGAAGATGCTGGGGCTGTTGCAGTCATGGCACTTGAACGCGTTCCTGCTGATATCCGCCGTGATGGTGGGGTCGCACGAATGAGTCATCCCGATATGATTCAAGGCATTTTAGATTGCACTTCAATACCCGTCATGGCAAAAGCACGTATTGGTCACGAAGGTGAAGCACGGGTTCTCGAGTCTATGGGAGTTGACATGGTTGATGAATCAGAAGTTCTCACACCAGCAGACCCGTTTTTCCATATTAAGAAAAGTGAATACTCCATTCCATTTGTTTGTGGCGCCACCGGATTAGGTGAAGCAGTACGCCGGATTTACGAAGGTGCATCGATGATTCGGACCAAGGGTGAGGCTGGAACTGGAAATCTGGTAGCAGCTGTTACTCATGCTCGACTGATTGACCAAGAAATTCGTCAAGTTCAATCTCTTGATGAAGCCGGAATCGAAAAGGTAACTCAGATGGTTATGCAACGATACCATGTTCTTGCTGATGCATCAGAACTTCCAGGCCTTCATCCAATGACACCTTTTGGACCGATTGACGATTCTATGCGAGATGGAATTCAATCCATTCTCCTCGATGTCAAAGAAATGGGACGTCTACCAGTCGTTACTTTCTCTGCCGGTGGAATTGCAACACCTGCTGATGCATCACACATGATGCAAATGGGCATGGATGGGATTTTTGTTGGCTCAGGAATATTCAAGTCAACGGATCCAAAAACAATGGCTGATGCAATCGTTTTGGCTACTGCACACTTTGATGATGCAGAGAAAGTGACTGAAGCCATGGCTATGATGTTGGGTAAACCAATGAAAGGCGACGAAATGGAAACGCTTGAAGTTCGTTATGACCAACGTGGTTGGTAATCAATCTAAGGGATTACTTACGCCTTCTTCACCAAGTGTCCACTTGAGAGTTTTTACGACTCCGTCAAGTGCTTTGTGGTTACGAGCAGCCTCTTTCATACCATCTCTGTCCTCACTCCTCCGACACTCTTCAAACCAGGATTTCCACTCCTTACGTTTGAGCTCTGCACGATTAAGCATTTTTTCAATCTCTTCCCAAGAACGGTCGTAAGTTCGGCGTGGAGTGGCATCGGATGACATGTCTTTCATTTGGGCCCCAAAGCCCAAGGTATTTGAGTCAAACTCCGGAATGATTACTTCAAAGCCGGAATTCGGCAATTTTCGAAAATACTGTTTTCCTCCAAAAGAGTCCCATCCCCGAGAATCACATTCCTGAGGACCGAACCTGAACCAATTGAAACTCCTTGGCCAATTACCGTGTGTTGTACCGTGCAATGATCTCCAATCGTGCAGTTTGACATCACCAATACATCTTCTAAGTGAGTCCCTGAACCAACCACGCTGTCTGATGAGACTACAGAACCTTCCAAGGTACCTTTCATGTCTGCACTTTCAGCAACAAAACTGTTTCCTTCAAAATCACCTTTTGGCAAAGGGAACGGCAAAGTTTGGCGTTGTGCGATGAGCGTATGCTGTGCACGAATCAATTCCGAAGGATGACCAACATCGAACCACACGCCATCGATGGTTTTGGCATACATGGGCCAGCCCTTTTCGAGAACGAGGGGGAACAGTTGCTTACTGAAGTCAAATTTTTCACCTTCTGGAACAAGGGCTAATACTTCTGGCTCAATGATATAGAGTCCGGCATTAATGACATTGCTAAAGGCTTCAGCAGCTGTTGGCTTTTCTTTGAAACGGCAGATGTATCCTTCTCGCAATTGGCCATCTAAGGTACCGAGGTGAGATTTAGAAAGGCCAACGATTCCAAATTCGGTTGGATCTTCGACCTCCCACAAAGCCATGGTTACTTTTGCACCACTTGCCCGATGTGCTGCAAGCAAGGCGCCGATATCAAATGAGGCTACTGAATCTCCTGAGCCAACAACGAATGTTTCTGTCAGGTGTTCAGACAAAAGTCGCACACTACCCGCAGTGCCCATTGGTGATGACTCTTGATTGACCCAAGCATCAATAGGATTTTCAAGAGTGTTCCAGGATTCAACATGTTGTTCTAATTGTTCTCCACGGTATCCAGTTGTAACAACAATCGTATCGATTGAAGCATCTTGCATGGCATCTTTAACAAAATCAATTACAGGACGTCCGAGAACTTCAACCATCGGTTTCGGACGAGTGAGCGTCAATGGCCGAAGTCGGGAACCTTGGCCCCCAGCCATGATGACACCGAACAAGAGAACACCTCAGCGTCGACGACTTGCGGTCATGTCGAGTTTACGCATCGACTTTTTCTTGCCAGACTTGGCTTTTCTTTTACTGGAAGAGGCACCGTCAGTTTGACCAATACCGCCAAAAGTAATTCCGCCGGATTCTAACAGCGTCGAAATCAATTCATCTGCAACTTCAGCAGATTCTGCTCCAGTCTTCATTTCGGCTTTGACGGATGCGTTATGGTCTGTCATCCATGATTTTCGCTCATCGCGAGCCATGTTCAACTTGTCACGTACTTTGTTGACATCGACCATCAACTCAGTAATCTTGTTATGCATATCATCAGACTTTTGTCGAAGTTCGAGGAATTCGGTATGGAGACGGTCACCTTCTGCTTTCAAGAAATCACGATGTGAAAACACTTCATCAACTTCAGGCGACAAGACATCTGCTCGACCGACTGCCTCAAGCATTTCCTTATGGGCAGCATCTGCTTCTGAGCGCAACGTTTTGATTGCTGTATCCATGTCGGAAAGGTCGACCTTAATCATCTCAAAATGAGTGACTTCTGGTGCGAGTTCTTTAATTCGGAGTGACATTTCCTTGATTTGTTTAATCATTTCCTTTTCCTTCTTTTGACCAACTGAGGAGGTCTCAAAAGTTGTTTCCAGTGATTGAACATCATGTCGAAGTTTAGCATACTCTGCAGTTGCCGACTTCTTTTCTCCTTTTTCATCACGTCGGCCTTTGGCCTGATTGATTATTTCACGGAGTTGCTGTTGAATCGCATTACGCTTTTCTTTGAACATTTTAATCTCTGCACGAACAGCTTTCATCTCAGCCATCACAAGGTCTATCTTCTCTCGGTGTTCCTTGTACTGGCCTTGAACTGCATTGCGCTTATCGGCAATCGTCCGGGCCTGGTCACTGAATGAATTACGAGTGTTTCTCATCTTTCGAACACGTGCTTCCATGCCCTGTAATTCTTCTTGGAGTTCAGAATCTTGACTCGGGGTCGCTTCATCAGGTCTTCCGCGCATACATCGTGCACGGAGTAATGCATTTCAAATCTACCCATCGAGAAAGGTGGATTAAGCACCGATATTTCCGAAGATATCTCTGACTTTGATGAAGATTCCAAGTGCAATGCCGAGGATTCCGATCAGGCTTGTCGTAACGGAACTAAAGTTTCGTATTCGTTCAAAGTACTTTGTTCGAACACGAACATTGATTTGGCGTCCAATGATCAAATCCCCACTTTGTTCTTCAAGTCGAACCGAGACTGTTGCCTCTCCGAATCGTTCTGGTAGGAGAGATTGCCACGCTACAGTCCCATCTCGCAATAATCCCGACATTAAGCCAAGGACGTCGTCGCCATCTTTGGCTGCAAGCGGTACAGACTTTGCCGCCCACCAATGGCGCTCGCCGGGGTTCAACCGATACGTCATAGCTAAATCGTGTGGCCTGAAATCTGGAGATTGGACCCGAAGCACAACATTTCGAGGTGTATCTGAAAGATTATGAATCAATGTGAACAAGTTCGCACGTTCATGAACCACATTTTCCATATCCACTTCAAATACAATTCCTGCAGAGGTACTCGGACGACCAGCACCAAGGTCCTCTTCGATCCTACCAATCATTCGGAAGAAGGCCGGACAAGAGTCTTCGATATGTTGGAGAATCGAGAGCCATTCCTCCATCGTAAAAATGGGATGGTTTTTTACCAATTCCATGCCTTTCGCAGTAAGAACTTCCGATAACTCAGATTCCATCGTTTTGAAATCAAGTCCTTTGGAATGACGATACATCGTCATTAAGATTTTTTCCCGAGCAAACAATGGGTCGATTTTCTTCTTGAAATATACTTCGATTTCTTTTGAGTATACTTCGTATTCAGAACGGAGAAGCGGGTCCATGTGAGTTTTCACGAGATCATTGAACACCATTTCTAATGTCGAGGGGTGAATTGGTGGAGTATATGCTTTCAAAAGCCCTGTACGCTCATCCATATTGAATGGGCGAGAGCGTGTTGGAATATGCTGGCCGAGTGAGAGTAAGAGTGTCGAGAAAGAAAGAAGAAGAAGAATCCGCCCATTGATTGAAGCAATATCAAACACAAAAATTCCGCTCAATAACAAACTTGACATTATGCCAAACGAAAGTGCCCATGAATGTTTTGCCCTCGCATTGTTGAGCAAGTCTGCTAGACCTTCATATCCATGCAATGATTGCACGGAAAGATGTTCTCGATTCAACCGAGCAACTTCCTTTTCAAAATTCCCAATTGAGAGTTCCACCCGATGCCGATGGAAAATTTGAACCAAAATATAACCAAGCAGGATGATGAATGTAAGGGCGGTTAATGCCATAGCAAAACTCATGCCAAGCGTTGGTTCGATTTTGGACCACCACTCAGGCGAATTCGATGAAAAAGCGAGCGAACCAAAAGATGTAAGAATAGAAAATGCCGGAAGAATAAGAATCAATCGAAGGCCAAAACCGAATAATTGACGGTCGAGAGCATACCAAAACCGCTCAGAACCAAACAGACTTTCATTCAAACTGTCCTCTTCATCAGTACTTGACGGAGCGTCCGTTTCTACTTCGACCACAGATTGCCGAAGAATTACTTACACTAAAGCCTTCCATCAATCGCTCGCACGAGAGATTCGAACAAGAAGTTTTGATGCGAGGTCTGAGGAAAAGATGACATCACCATTTCCAGCAAGAGAGTAACCATTCGAAGTACGGGTGATTTCGGAACCAATGAGCACCCCCAATTGAGCCATAGTGTCTGTTTCCAAGGCGTTGGTAAACATCGCTTCGACAGTACCCTTCATTCCATGCTCTAAACGTTCGAGCGCAATGAGTTGAGTTTGAGATGAACGTATTCTCGACGAAATATCTGTCGATGCTTGCGGGATGTCTCGTCCACTCGGATCGAGTTTGGGCTGGCCAAGAAGAAGAGAGAGGGCTACTTCCAAATCATCATCAATAGCATGTTCTAAGCGACAAGCGGTCGCATGTATGTCTCCTTGAAAAGAGATGCTTTCGAGAAAGACTTCGGCTAAGCGGTGCCGACGTTTCATTTTCTGCCCATGTATCATTCCCTTTTCGGTTAAGGATGCGCCTTTGTAGGGCACATAGTCGACCATGCCTTTCACTGCCAACCGTTGAATCATTTCTGTAGCAGACGCAGGAGATACGCCTAACGCCTTCGCTAAATCACCATTTCGAACACGTTGAGAAGGTTGTTTCTCAAAGAATCCGTACATCGTTTCAAGATACTCATCTTCAAACTCTCGGAAATGACCATTCATGAATTCCCCTCCCGCTTCAACCTAATCTCTTCTACTCAGCAGAAAAGACTTCCTCACAAGCAGGGCATCGCACAGAACCAGTATATGTGTCTGGAATTCGAAGTGACTGGTCACATTCTGGGCAATGGAGTTCTACTTTTCCATCGCTCACTACTTCCGGAGTTTCATCTTCATCTTCTGTGTGTTCTCGAGATTGATCGGTACGAGGAGTGACATCAAAACGATGGGAGCAGTCTGGACAACGAACTTGACCTCCATAATCTGATGGCACACGTAATTGCCGAGCACACTCGGGACAACCGACTTGAATCTTTTCAACATCCACTGTACTGCTCGTTATTTTTGATTTCGATTGCTCTTTTACAGGCTTGGGGTTTGAAGTCCCAACTTGTCGGTTTTGGAAAATGCGTATGATTGCACCAACTGCAACAGCAATCATGAGGCCTCCGAAAAGTCCGACCCATGGTACCGAAAAGGAAGAATCTTCAACGATAACCTCTCCAGATTGGAAAGTGTTTGTAGCTGTAAAACTGTCATCACCAACAATCCAAGTGGCTTTGAAGGATACCGATTGGTAATCAGGCCATACAAATGTAAATTGATAATCCTCTTGTGAATTGGACGGTAAAGCAAGTGTTTGTTCTTCACCCAAGAAAGCCCCACCTAATGTAGATAATACGACGTACCCCGTCCTTCCATCAACATCCCCGGAATTACTAAGCCGGACGGTAATCGTACCAGAATCTCCTGGAATCGGACGATTCGGTACTGAAATTGGGTCGAACTCAACAGAATATGCTGGACGGTCATCAGGTACACTCAGGCTATGGCTCGAAAAACTGAAACCAGTGGTCCAGTTCACAGCAGTCGCCCGAATTGAAACACGCTCAGCATTAACAAAACCAAGCGTATGAGTTCCAGTGGAGAATCCTGGAGACAGCGTAACCACATAATCAAGTGGATAGGATTCCAAACCCGAATCAGTATATCCAAGACGAATTCGAACAGGACGGTCAATACCTTCACTCATATCAAGCGACCATGAGAACTGAGTTCCAAGTTCAGCATCCCAAGTGACCGATGTGATTTTTGGAGTCAGTGTTTGTTGAATTGCAACTGGAACAATGAGTGTTCCATTCAGACCTGAATCGATTGAACCGTCGGTAGAAATGAGCGACCAGTTCACCGTTTGTTGGCCTTCAATTCCGAGTGGTACTTCGACCGTAATCTCACCTGCAGCATCGACATCGAGCAGCAGTCCATTACTCGAATAGGATATACCGTTTGTTTCACACACGAGTGAAACAGTTCCAGATAATTCGCCATGATTTCGAATCAACATCGAAAAGATGGCGATGTCTCCTTTGTGCCAAGGTCCATTGAGAAGAGCTGGGGTGCTCGAGCCTGCCGATTCAAAAGCAGCAGATTCCACATCATGAGCCAAGGAAATATTTGCGATCGAATTCGTGTTAATTCTCATGCCACTCACCGAACATGTGAGCAGGTCTGGTCGAGAAGTCGAGACAAGTGATTCCACGATTGAAGATTCAAGAGGAACTTGAATTTGAGCATCGAACAGTGATTGGCTACCGAAAGAGCACGCAAGATGTCCATTGAAGTCAACTGAACCGGTATTTGAAATATTGAGGTCCCAAGTGAGGTCGTCTCCTGCAAGTGCATCTTGAGTGAGAAGTTCGACTGAAAGAGAGAGGAATGGCAAAGGCGGTGAAGACACTTCAAATGAGACTTGACGTGATTCATCGGCTGGATGGCCATCTCCAGAGTTGTTCAATTCCAATGCAAGAGTTGCTGTACCTTCGTAAACAGCAACGGTACTGTTCACTTGAACGATTGTGCTTGAAAGAGGTGCAACGGTCACGAGAGAAGATGTTTGATTGTCATAGACATTATTCGAAAGCAAGGATGAAGTAAGGTAGCCAGCCCATGAAAAATCACCATCATTGATGACTGCGATTTCAGTTTGCAAATAATCACCGTCATGAATTGAAACATTCCCAGTAAGGGCACCCTCTGGCGTAAGACCATTCAAAAGAATTTGTCCTTCTGCTGCCAGAGAGATTTCAATCGGTCGCAAATGGTGAATCGTCCTGTTCAACGAAAGTGATTGAGTCGAATTGGGAGAACCGAGTTCTCCAACCAATTCCACACTGACAACTGAATATCCAAACGGAAGTGAGACCAAACTGAATTGCAACAGTTGGCTTGAATCAGCAGTAAGGGTGAAGTTTTGGCTCATCGAATCGAAGAGTGTTCCATCAAGGGTTGAGAGTGCAACTCTGGCTTCAACTTCTGCATCACTCGAGAGTATTTCTTCAACCGTGAATTCCAAGTCATACGAGGATTGCTCAATCGTGGCGAAGTCTTGAAGTGAGAATGTACTTACATCAATGACTGCACCACCGCCAGCCGCACTTACGAGCGGCAAAAGGAAGGTGAGGAACAAGGCCGAAATACAGAAGGCGGAGACCTTGGAATTGCCTGCCTGACCCCTGCCCATACGAACCCCTCTACATGGGGGTTCTTCACTTTCACGCCAAAAGAAGTCACTACGCCATGTTTATTCAAGGTTGGAGGTTGGCGCACCTTGTATGCGTCCAGAAGAGTTGCTTGAAATGACTCCTGCCTTGCTGGCAAAGTCAATTTTGCATCGTCGCGAACGCCTTGCTGAGACGATTCCAGAGCAACTCGATGCTCGACAAGATGAACTTCGAGCGGCCGAGCCACTTGCTCGAAGTGCCAAAGAACAACGAGATGGGCTCAATGCTAAAGTCGCGAATTTGAAAAAGGAGCGAAACTCAGCCCGAACGACTGCTCAAAAACTGTTTCAAGAAGGTGGAGAACTTCGCGATAAAATCTCTTCCACTGGTGGGGTTCAAAAATCAAATCCGGAATGGGCTCAAAACAAACTCAACGATAAATTGAAAGCTCTCGAAAACGAACTCGAAACAAATTGGGGCGATCATAAAACTGAGCAAAAGTTCATCGCAGAAATGAAAGCGCAAATACGCCTGCACGAAGAATGGGTCGAGAAGCGAAGTAATAACCAAGAAGAACATTCTCTGATGAAATCAAAATATACCGAGGCTCGGAAATATCTTGAAATCGCTGAGAAGGCACATAAAGCACTCCTCGATCATGCATCTGAAAACGAATACTTCCACAATACCTATCTCGAACAGGAAGCACACCGCCGTCGTGCCGATGCAAGAACCAAACGCCTCGCTCAAGCCCTTGACAGTAGCCAACGAGGGATTGAACACTGGCAAAAGCATATTGATGAAGGATTTGACGTATTACTCGCAAACTCAAAGCGAGTTGAAAATGGCGAGGCTTCGAGCCATGCAAGAAGACGTCAACAGAAAAAACCTGATGCAAAGAAACCCGCTTCTTCACGTCAGAAAAAGAAAACCCCCCAATCAAGAGGTGAAGAAGAATGAGCGATGAATGTGAAACCACCGGGTTCACTCCTCAACAGCAACTTCGTTGGCCTTTGGCCCACAAGTACCTCTGCAAAGAACTTGAATTACCGAACGGTGATGCAATCTCTGCCGACGCACTGCAAGAATTATCGCAAGATATAGAAAACGTACTCAAGGCACAAAGTCCGAATAAATCAGCACTGAAAAAGCGAAATGGGCTCTACGAACATCTCAAGCGAAGCATCGAAAAGAGGTTCAAAGGCAGTTCTCTGCGTCAGTTTGGTTCATCAGAATCCGGACTTTCTCTCGCCCAGGGGGATTTGGACCTTTGTCTGTTGTTTGACGGTCAAAAACCAAAGAAAGTACTTCGTTCAATTTCAAGCACACTCCGATTCCAAGAGATGGAAGATATCCAGGTGATTACTTCTGCTAAAGTACCAATCATCAAATTCGTCGACGAGCGTACGAAAATTCCGGTTGATATTTCGATTAACAACACCTTAGCACTCCATAACACAACATTGCTAAAGCGATATGCGGAAACCGATGAGCGGATTCGTCAATGCATTCTAGCGATCAAGTATTGGGCACACCAACGAGATGTCGGTGATGCGGCAAAAGGTACCTTCTCTTCGTATGCATGGAGCCTTATCATGCTTCAAGCACTCCAAACAACAACGCCGAGCGTTGCACCAAATATTCAATCCGGCAAAGACCGAACAAACCTCAAAGTTGATGGAATCGAATACGACCTCACAATGGCTGACGAACCCAAGGAATTGCTTACTGAGATCAACACACAATCACTCGGCGAATTAATGACCCACTTCTTCCGTCAACTCGTTCTTGAACGGCCGTGGGATAAACATGTTCTTTCTATTCGAAATGGAAAACCAATGACTCGTAAAGAGAAGAAATGGAAGTACGGTACTCCGCATGCAGCAAAAGCAGTGGTGAAGGAAGGGAAGACTCGTTTAGGATTGCATTCACTCCCTGTTGAAGACCCCTTCAATCACGACCATGACCTCAGTCGAGTCGTTCGCCCGGAAGGTGCAATGGATATTCAAGAAGAATTGTTCCGGTTTTGGATTGGGCTCAATGAAGGGAAATCTTTGGAGCAGTTATGTGAACTGAAGAACCCTGAGCGAATTCAAATTGTCGAAGAAAAGGACTTGTTTGAAGATTTAAGAACACTCCCCAAGGCAACCATTGAGACCATGCTCAAAGAAAATGAGGTTCAACATTCGGACCTCGAGGAACGTATTGAAGCGCTTCACTCAGAACGACAGAATAATATCAAAATCTCACAAGCTCTTCGTGGACTGTTCGAAGAAACAAGTGACCTTCGTAATGAACACAGAACTCTTGTCCGAAGTCTACGTCCTCGGAGCCAAAAAATGGACCTCTTACAAAAGGAGCGAGACAGTTACAATGAAAAAATCGGCATCCCATTGTACCGTATCCGAGAATTATTGGTTGAAGTCTACAACAATCTTACGGGAGATATTGATTTCTTCCATGTTCCATCATTGCAAAGAGAAGATGAACAGTTCGCTTGGTTCTTTGAACTACAAGCCATGCATGCTGTTGCACTCAAGGCCGATAATGCACACAAAGAATTCATTCTGTTGGTTCGTGAACAAAAGAAAGCCGTGAAGGATTTGAAGATCACGGAAAATAAACAAACTCAAGTTCGAACTGAATTAATTGAATCTGAACCTATACTCGCTAATATTACAACTGAGTTCAGTGAAGCAAGACAATTTGACCAAAATGCGCACTCGTTAAACAAAGTAATTCAAGAACGACGAAAGGAACTTCGCCGTTTGCGGAGAGAAAAAGGTCGCATAGAGGCATGGGTACGGGTTTCCACACGTACGAGTTCACCACGCGATTCAAAACCGAGAGGCGGGCAAAAAGACCGGAAATCCAAGTCCGGACAAGCCGATTGGAAGCCTCGTAACAACGGTCCAAAACCAGAAGAAGTACAGCAAAGAGCTGCTGCAGGAGGCACACTTTCGCTTTCAGATCTCGATGTCTTCTTGAACAGTGGAGGGTTTTCTTCGGTCAATAAATCGAAACCAACTCCAAAATCAAGTCGCCGTGCTGAACGGAAAAAGAAGCAAAACACTGCACGCCAGCTTACGGCTCAACGCGGTGAACGTTCCCAATCCACAAAGGGACACAAACAGTGAGGCGATTCAATGAGTAACATCCAATGGATGTACGGCGATGAGCCAAAAAGCCTCCCTGACGATTGGAAAGAGAAAATTCAATCCATGTTTCTCAATGAAACTGGTGAAGAATACACGCTTGAATCACTTTCGAACTTACCGATCCCAAAATGGAGCGGAAACATGCTTCTCATCAACCAAGAGGAATATCCAGCACCCGAATCCATCGTTGGAGTACTTTGGGCCTTACCGCACGAAATCAACGGAGTAAGAATTGCAGCCTTTGTCCTGGATGCAGAATACCAATCCTCTGGCTGGGGGGGAAAGGCATGGCAGCATTTGATTGAAATCTCACGTGCAGCAGGAAAATCGACCATTCAATTAGAAGTCAAAGCCGAAAATACCCGTGCTCAAGAATTCTATAAAGCAAGAGGCTTAGGTGTTGTTCGACACCTTCCGCATTACTACAAATCAGGAATTGGTTATGAAATGAAAGGCCCGTTGTGAATGCTTCATTCATCTCGGAAACGGTACTGACAAGGGTCAAAGGTTATGCTCCCCCATCTCTAGCAGAGTATGTGGAACAACGTTTGCTCGGAGAAATCGCAGCACAACGCGGTGTTACCGGTGTTGCCTTACTTGACGGCGATGGATTCGTATTATTCACCGAACCACAACACGATGATTCGGTTCAAAACCTCGGTAAAGCTATTGCTTTACTCGACCCAAAATTTTCCTCAGGGCGCGTCACCTTGAACGCAGAAAATGGAACGGTGTTGGTACAAGAATTACTTGGACAAAAGGTGCTGGTACTCCGTTGTGAAGTTTCATCAAACCTTGGCCGCATCCGCCAAGTTCTCGATACTGCAACCTCTCAATTGAATGCCCTCCAGCCATAAGAGGACCCATCTCCGCCAGTTGTGACCTGTTCCACATCCCTAGAGAATCTAAATCGCCCAGTGAAGAGGTTAAATGGGAAGGGTCGGTCGCAAGTCCGGTGAGAAGATGGCAATCTTCCACTGACCAGGCGAGATACGAATGGATGAACTCAAGATTCAACACGAAGAACGAAGAAAAATGGTTGATGAAAAAGCCACAAAATACCGAATCCTACGTGATGAGTGTAATGACAACTCAAAGAAGTTTACAATCACTCGAAACGAAATGAACGGCGAAGTCCGTGAATTAATTGTTCAAGTCCGAGAACAACGTGAAATTCGTGAACAAATGAATGAAATTGTCCGAGACAAGAAAGCGATTCGCCAGGAAGCGAACAAGTTGGTTCGTGAATCCAAAGATGCTTTGAACCTCGCAAAGGGACCTGAAGCCGTTCAGGAACCACGTGATGATGGTCGACGTGGACGCCGAGACCGCCCAGACACCGTTCATTCACTCAAGCGTGAATTGATCCGTTTGGAAAATGAATTCGAAATGGGACGTCACACCGGTAAAAACGAAACGAAAGTCATGAAGCGCATGAAGGAAATCAGTGCGCAAATCAAAAAGATGAAAACCTTAGAAGATTCGAATACTGATCTGAAAGACTCACGAGAAACTCTGAGGATTGCTATGGAAACACAAGAAACTGCTCACGGTGCTGTTGAACAAGCCGCAGAAGCCGCACAAGAGGCTCACGATTTGATGCTCCAATGGAACAAGGAAGTTGACAACCAACGAGAAAAGGCCGAGTCCGCTCACCGAAAACTCCGTGGATCCAAGAAAGATGCAGACAAAAATCACCGTGCATATATTGTCTCGCTCCGATGTTTGCACTCTATTCAAGACATTCTCCGTGCAATGCGTGGAGCAAATGCAGGCGCAGGTCAACGACCTTCAGCTCGTGTTGAAGTCCAAGACTTGATGAGCAAATTGATGTCAGGTGCAACACTCACGACTGATGAATTGATGCAACTTCAGCGTTATGACTGATGTTCATTACGCCGATGAGATGAAAGACCCCCCCTTCTAAACAATGAATATCGAGGGAATCTAATGTTGTCGAAAGAAGAAATTGCGGCCATCGTTGATGATTACGACCGAATGAAACTTCGTATCGGAATGACAGCGTCTCATTCAGCACTGGACATTTGTGATGGTGCTATTGAAGAAGGATTTCCAACTGTTGCCTATTGTAAAGAAGGTCGACATAAGACCTATGCGAATTACTTCAAGGCTCACCGATCTCCATCTGGACGCGTCGTCCGTGGAATGGTTGACAAAGCCATTGTCATGCCGTCATTTGACGATGTTATGAAACCTGAGATGCAAGAAGAAATGCGAAAGCGAAATGTCATCTATATTCCAAACCGGTCTTTCACTTCCTATTCATCAATTGAAGATGTTGAAAACACATTCAAAGTACCTCTCTTTGGCTCTCGAAACATGCTACGTATGGAAGAGAGAACAGAAGAACAAGATTACTATTGGATTCTTGACAAAGCAGGTCTTCCTTATCCTGAAGCAATTGCAGACCCGCAAGATATTGATTGTTTGGTCATTGTCAAATTACATCACGCCCAGAAGAAATTGGAACGTGGATTCTTCACCTGTGCATCCTATGCAGAATATCAAGAGAAATCTCAAACTCTTCTCAGTGAAGGTGTCATCGATGAAGAATCATTGGCTGGCGCCCGTATCGAACGCTATGTAATTGGACCTGTTTTCAACCTCAACTTTTTCTATAGTCCGCTTGCTGAAGAGAGTGAAAAACTCGAACTACTCGGTGTCGATTGGCGATTCGAGTCTTCACTTGATGGTCACGTTCGATTGCCAGCTCCGCAACAAATGACCATGCCTGCTCATCAACAAATCCCCGAAATGACCGTCGTTGGTCATAACACAGCAACCATCCGTGAATCTTTGTTAGAGAAGGCGTTTGAACTGGGAGAGCGATTCATTAAGGCAAGTAAGGAACATTACGATCCTGGAATCATTGGTCCGTTCTGCTTACAAACATGTATTGACAAGGACATGAATTACTACATTTACGACGTTGCACCTCGTTTAGGTGGAGGAACTAACGTTCACGTCAGCGTTGGACATCCATACGGAAATGCAACCTGGAGAAAACCAATGTCAAGTGGTCGACGAATCGCTATGGAATTGCGAATGGCTGCTGAACAAGACCGTTTGCTCGAAGTTCTCACGTGATCCCAGAGCAAGATGTGGCTTTCGAGCCCAATCATCTTTGCAAAGGGTAGCCTCTAAAATGACCCACGTAAAGCCCATTCAAATATCAATCCCATTCGCATGGGTATTCGGATAGACCCTTACGAACGATTTATTACGAAGCCATTCGGTAGCATATTACTAGTGGTTGCAGTGTCTAAGACAATTAGTAACGATGGGT
>CAJJCQ010000007.1 GCA_905182725.1 uncultured Candidatus Poseidoniales archaeon | reverse complement strand
GGGTTTTGTTGAACATTCAATGCAAAACCGTTTAACACTCGGTTGAACAGGCCACGATGGTGAACAGAGTGTCCTCAACGCATGCAACTTCCGTCAACCGCCTTTTACCCGTCCTTTTGGTCATCTTGCTCATCGGCTCAATTCTTCCGATGACAGCACCTTCTTCACCCTCGACGTCATTCGATTCTGTTCTCGAAGATGAACCGAGTGTATTGCCCGCAGGAAACGATTGCAATGCGTGCCAATCATACGACCTGTATCTCGATGAAATGACCTCAGAGGCTGGCGGAGATGGTTCAATCACCACAGAGGAACCTTCAGGCTCTCACCAAGAAATGAGTGCGCTGGGTGGAATTCAATTCCGTAGTAATGAAATGATTTCCGATCTCGCAGTGTATGGCCGTGACAATACCGACAAAGTAACTTTGACTGTATTCATGCAATTCAAAGGTACGGAAGGTTCCACTGCTGATGTTACCTACTCTTTGGACTCTGGTGGCTCAGAAATTGATTCAGTCTCTGAAACTCGAGATGACCCTTGTACCAGCAATGTCCTTGGAACAAGCAGTTGTCCCTGGGTGACCACTACAATTGATTTCGAAATACCTTCGAGTGGGTTCATGGTTGAAAACGGTGAGCAACTCGAGTTGAACATCGATGCTCAGGCAACATGTGAGAGCAGCACCGGCGGAGTTGGTGGCGGCAGTTGTGAAGTGAATGTCGCTTTCGGCGATGTTGAAGATACTTCTGGAACTTCCAAACTCGAACTCAAAGCGAATGCTCTTGCAGACTCTTCTGTCCGAGTTCACCGCCCAGGTGCTAGTTTCCTTGACCAAGAAGTGACTGAATGGTCACCAAATCACCGCCCAGATTTCCGTACCATGCAATTCACTGTTGATGTTCGAAACGCTTTCGGTCGTGATGATATTCAAAACGTTGATTTGATTATGAGTACACCTAATGGTGCAAATTCTGAGTTCGATAAAACATTCGACGATGATGAACTTAAGTTGGATAATCAAGGATTGATTGGAAATTATACGTGGACGTATGACTCTGGAATAAGTGCTGGAGATTATCCATTACGACTTGAAATCAGCGACGTCCAAGGCCATACACTTGTCTTTGAACATTCAGGAATCACTTTTATTGAGCATGACATCTACCTTTCTCTCCCTTCTTCTCAACCAGATACTGTTCTGATTGCTCCAGGGCAAACGTCCAGTATTGAATTTTTGATAGAACATACTGGCTCTACCTCTTCATCAATGAATATCGTCTTTGATTTGGTAGGTTCACCTTTCCCTTCATCATGGTCTGACCCTATATGGGATCAAGCCGGTGGATATACGCTCAATGGTGGAGGCACCTTTGCTCGCCCGATACTTTCCTTTGATGTGGTTGATGGTGATCTTACCAATGCTCCAAGCAGTATTGAAATCGAAGCCCGAGCATATGCAGATACTGAGAATGCCCAAAACGACCAAGTCGCGATTAAGACAATTGTTCTATCGATTGAAGAATCCGATGTCCTCGCGCCACCCCGTATTGCAGTCTTTGAAGACTTTGAACATCAAATACAAATTGCCGATTCAACTCGTGTTGATGCCTATGATGAGACACTTTCCCATTATGTTGATGCTGGTGATACCAAAGGCGAATTCTTTGTTGATGTCTTTAATGCTGGATTTATTACCGATTCGTTCCGATTGCGGGTTACGGATTTACCCGACGCTTGGCAATTCAAATTCTTCGATAACGACACAGGGATGGAACTGACTGAAGAAGGAATTTATTCAACCACTCCTGACATTGGTTCAAATCAAATTCTCACTCTGCGCATGGAAATATTCCCTCCAAATGAGCGCGATGCCCAAGATATTGGTTTGGTTGAGTTTTCAGTTTCCAGTACCGCCGATACCGAACTCAGCACACAAATAGCGTTCACAGTCCATCGAACCTTTGGTATCTTAGTGGAAGTCATAGCAGACTCTGACGGGGGGACACTCGGGACCGTTGGTCCAGTTTCACCAGGCTCAAGCATGTATTACAATATGCGAATCACCGATTCAAGTGAAACACTTGGTCAAACGACATGGCGGATTAAAAATCCTGCTGAATTAGATCGAAACCTCGAAACTCCGGACGGTAATCCCGACTATGGTACTTGGGATTATGATATCTCGAATGGGACCGAATCGAACATCGTTGTCGTGTATCTCGAAGCAGATGAGCACGTAGACATCAAGCTTGATTTGACTTTGCGTTCCAAGGTCGAGGCCGGATTCCATACGATTTATGTCCGTGTCATCGAAGAAGGCGTTGATTCTGAAGAGGCGCGATACTTCGACTTACCAATTACTGTTGAAGTCCGAGATGATGTTCAACCAGGGCAACTTGAAATCACCGATGCGAGTACCGAAATTATCCGATTTGAATCGGATGAAGAACGTAACATCAACTTCAAGATTGATAATCAAAACAACATACCTCTCGACGTGGTCATCACTTTGGAAGAACCCGATGGCTGGGATGGCTTGATTCGTGCATCCTCTGACCAAAACGGAGGAAGTTTCCTCCTGCTCACACTTCCTGCTTACTCGAGTAAAGATTTCTCAGTTGCAGTTACGCCACCTTCAAATTTGAAAGACGGTGATGATGTGAAATTCACCCTTACAGTTACGCCGATGGATGAGGAAGTACCTTACGATAGTGAATTCACACAAATCATGTCGTTTTCATACCAAACTGAATGTTCTGGAATCGCATGTCTACTGAATGAGATTATGAATCCAGAACCTCAAACTTTCGCACTTGGAATTGGCCTGGCATTTGTTCTCATCTTTGCAGTATATCGTCGTGGACAAAATGCTGGTGTTGGGAGCGAACCTCATCAAACTTGGGTCGACGAAGAGTTCGATTTCGGACTCGAAACAGTCGAACCAGTTGTGGAACCTGTTGTCGAAGAAGATGATGATTTGGAACTTTTAGATGAACTTGAAGATCTTTGAGTTTTTTGCCGACACTTTGGCTGAGGAATGCTCTACTGCGGCCCCCTTTCTTTGAAAGTCCCGTCGAGTTAATACTCCGTGAAATGAAGTATTGTATGAACATCGCACCATTTCCCTTATGAGGCATCAAACCAGCCCATCAACAGTGAATCCAATGCGCACGACTGTTTCTCCCTCCGAGCCGCGCTTCCAATGGCAGATTCTTCAACATCGGAACGCCTTCAAATCGTTCTCCTTAGCGGCCTTGATGGTGCTCTCAACATTTGCTGCAATCCCGTATATTTCGATGGATGCCCTCGCCGCTTCTGACCAAGATGGAGATGGTTTGACCTATGGTTTGGAATACCTCATGAATACCGCTCCAAATGACCCTGATTCTGATAACGACGGTTTGCCTGATGGATGGGAATGGCAATACGGCCTCGATCCTCTTTCGAGTAACGGCGGAGATGGCGCAGTTGGCGATCCTGATGGCGATGGGATGTCGAATCTACAAGAGTATTCATACTTACAACCCCAAAATTGGGACAGCTCCTCAACACCTGGAGTTCTTGACATGGGTGTTTGGTGGAACGGTACAGTTCCAGTTAACGATTGGAATGAAGAAGGCGCCCTACAATACAACAGACCTGGCTGCGGTGATAGTGGCTCAGATGGCGTTGGTAGCGTGATTCTTTGTGACGAAGACCCCGTAGGAAATATTTGCACGAATGGTTTCGATGATGATAAAGACGGCCTTGTTGATTCTGCTGACCCAGATAATGATGGGGATGCAGATTGTTCTTCCAATGATGATGATGGCGATGGTATTGCTGATGAAGACGTGGCCGGTTGGGATACTGACGGCGACGGAATGGATGACGGTTGGGAGGCTGCAAACGGCCTCAATGCCACATCCGCTTCCAATGCAGACGGACCGAACGGCGACCCTGACGGTGATGGCTTGACCAACCTCATGGAATATGTCAATCCTTCATGGACAACGATGTGTGGTACTTCTCCTTGTTTCCGTAATGGCCCAGATGGTGTTGTTACTGAAACTATTTCACCTTGCGACCCTGTTTCTGGAATTGGACCAGGTGGCTGTGCAACCTCTACTGCCGAAGTTGATGGTATTACGAGCACAAACCCCCAACGCGCAGATACCGATGGTGACGGATTAAACGACTCCTATGAGGCATTGACGCTCTTGACAGATCCAACATCTGCCGATACAGACCGCGATGGAATCGATGACGGCGTTGAAGTCAACGGCGCATATGGTATCCCTCCTCAACCCAGCAATCCCCGTGACAACAACACCGACGGTGACGCCTTTGATGACGGTGAAGAAGATACCAATTTCAACGGTGTTTTAGATGCAGGTGAAACCGACCCTACGCGAATGGAAGATTCAGGCGATGAAGACAATGATGGTATTCAGAATTGGGAAGAAAATCTTTCATGCACGACATGGGATATTGCCGATACCGATTTTGGTGGAATAAACGATGGTGATGAGCGCAATATTTCACACGGAACAGACCCTTGTGACTCGATCATCAATTTTGATACGACCATCGTCACTTGGAATTCAGGTACCAGCCAACTTCAAGTTACAGATGGAACCGGATTCAATCCAAGTGGTGGTGTCGGATGGTACAACACTTCTGGTACATGGATTCCTTTTGCTTATGTGAGTACGGTGAATAATGCCATACAAGGGGTATCAACCGCTCCAAATGCTGGTGTGACGCAAGTCGCAAACCGCAACGGTTCTTTCTGCCATACATCGGCAACAGCCGCAGGAACGATTGGTACAACTCAGCAATATTGTGACGATGATTATTCTGATTCCGATGGTGATGGCCTTGCAGATTGGCAAGAGTTACTGGGAACCTTCGGTTGGTTTTCGAACCCAACACTCGCAGATACAGATGCTGATGGTGTGAGTGATTTTGATGAAGTCTTTGACAACACCGATCCGAATCAGCCTTGTACGAATTTACTCGATGAGGATTTAGACGGCTTGAACAATTATTTTGAAACGACAACTGGTTGTGACCTTTCTTGGATTGGAATCCTCAACGGTTCAACAGATGTGTGGATTACTGATGATGTGACGGGTGATACCGATGCCGGAGGCGTTGGAGACCGTGATGAATATTTTGATGGTACTAACCCGCAAAACGATCCGACCGATGACTTATTGCCTGCTGATTTTGATGGCGATGGTATTCCTGATGCTGTTGAAAACCAAACAGGAACTGATTGGACCAACCCTGATACTGACGGTGGTGGAATGATTGATGGCCTTGAATGCCCTCAGGAATTCTGGATTATCGGTTGTCAAGGTTCGCCTTTCGACCCGTTTGATCCAACCGATGATTTGATTTCATCTGAAATTGTCTTTTGGGCAAACAACACCACAGGTGTTGTTGACATTGATTCAATACATCGATGGCGCCAAACGACCAATGATTTCTACACCGGTACAACCTATGCTCATCTTGAAGCAGTCCATCCATACGAATCGATGGTTCTTCCTTATTCGAATCTGACGCATCTTGCAGACCTTACCTTTTCAAACGAAACTCTGGATTGGATGATTACCTATCAGAATCCATTAAATTCGGGTAATCTTCCCGTCCCATATTCACTTTCGAACTTATCGTTCTTTGTGGACCTTGCAGGGGAATTACAACGTTCCAATGATACACATAACGTCAATGTGATTACTGGGCCGATTCAAGAAATCTTTGTTCAGCAACCAGAGTACTTTTTCGATTGGGCAACACTTGCATCAACAACAGTGCCAGGTATAAATTCGAGTTATAATTTGGTTTTGCCACCCACCTTCAGTGATCCATCACACCCTCACTCCTACCTCCTCAACGTTACGACTGCAGTCATTACTGAATCAGGTGCAACCAATGCATATGACAGTGCTGCGGCTTTGCAAACCTTCCTGACTGAAGGAAATGCAACGACTGATTTCAAGCGTAACTACAACGGTTCAGGAATTCCTTCTTCGGAAGATTTGAGTGTTACCTTGGTACAAGCTACTCTTGAAGGAAGTTGTTCAGAATTTAACACAGCATTCGTCACTATGGCTCGTCTTGCTGGATTGCCTGCCCGAATGGTGACCGGTTTCTCTGGCGGTATCTGGAACGGTGATGGTTATTCAGTTTACCCAACACATTTGTCAACATGGGGTGAAGTTCGATTGCAACAAAATTCAGCGAGTGGAGATACTGAACTTGGATGGATTGCATTCGATGCCTGCCCTGCTGCTGAAGAAGTTGAAATCGTCAACCAAACCATTTCGTCTTTAACTTTCGACCGAGATGGAACAGCCTTGCTCAACGTCTCTGGACAATTACGCTACACTGAAAACATGTCTTCCATTTCGGAACATTCAGTTACTGGATATCTCGTTCCAATGGCATTAGAAAATCAAATACCTGGCCAAGCTGCAGTTCCAAACTTTGAGTTTGGCTCAGATATTACGATTGCTGATGGAAACTTTACTTTCAATGGCACTCCTCCTGAATTGGATGGACCTGGTATGTATCGCGTGGTTGTCAAACTCATTCAATCAGGCTATGTGGCAGAAACCGGCGTAATTTATGAGGGATACGTCAACGTTACAGAAGATTCAGTTCTCAACCATACTGCTCCAAATGCAATTAATGCTCCAATTGCTGGTGCTGGTGCTTTGACTGTCATTGAAGGCAGACTTTCATTGGAAAACGTCCCGACAAATAATATTGCAAACATCGGGGTCAATGATTTGACGCCACCATCGGTCTGGTTAACATATACTTCCTCCGTGACCGGTTTCACAAACTTGAGCAGTTTCATCAATATCGACGGCACTTGGAGTTTTGATTTGGACCTTGATCCACTTGAAACGAAAACAAATATCTCTGCTACTCTTGGATTCTCTGGATGGCAAGATACCCAAGCTCTCGGTATTACCCCGACTCAATTCCATTTGCGTCCTTCGACCACTTCGATTGTAATTGATGTGCGTGATGCGCCGAATTTGACCGCAACTCTTGAAGGGCCACTTGCCAATAACAGCATCATCCTTGTGGGTGATAACCTGTGGGTGAACGGTTCTGCCCTCACGACTGGAGCATTACCTGTTTCAATGGCGGGTAACCTTTCGCTGTCAATTCGAGAAAACGAGACTTCACAGGATTGGACTCAAGTGTTTAACCAAAGTGTCAATGGAGCATTTAGCATCCAGCATTTACTTCTTGCAGCAGATACTCAAGTCATGGCAGGAATCCTCGAGATTCAGATCCGCTTCTTCCCGAATGCTATCGAAGCAACCGATGATGCGAATGTCACTGCCGGTGGTCCTTACCTCCTGCGAGGCACACTTATTTTCGAAGTTCAAGCCAGTGCCCAATTAAGAGGAACCGATGCAACAGTCCTCGTCAGTGCAATCGACCATCGTGGTGTTACTACAGATCTTCTCCTGTCCGGTAATTTTGATTTCTCCTTCAATGGTAACTGGGTCAATACAACCGTCGACCCGCAAACTGAAACAATGACCATCAATTGGCTGATTGATTCAACCCTGTTTGCTGGTGATTACTTGTTTGATATTTCTTTCAATGGTTCTGACATGTATCAACCATCAGTCGGCATGGGTATGATTCGTGTTGCTGCTGAAGTCGCCTGGAATCTGACCCTCGGTCAAGATTGGACTCACTTGGGTAATTCGAGTTATCTGTCAGGCGATATCTTTGATGCTCAGTACAATAATATCAGCGTACTTGGTGACAATATCACCATGCTTTCTATTATCATGATGACGCCAGATGGTATGCCAATTGACCTTTCACAAGGATTGTTAAACAATACGACCGGAAGTTTCCTTCTCAACTTCACTATTCCAACGACGAATCCTTCAGATTCATACGAATTTATTCTGAACATGGACTTTGACTCGATGGCGCCGGTTGGCGGAGCATATTTCCGATTGGTCGATTCTTCTGTTCCACCTGCTACACCGACACTTCCTTCGACACTTGTTGGTATTGAATCAGAGTTTGTTGTTGAACCAGAACGGAGTTCATTAATCGTTGAAGTCAACCAAGCAATCGATTTCAATACTACCATTACCGATATTGCCGATAAATCAAATGTATCCGATGCCACAGTTGAATATATCTTTGACTGGGGTAATACCAATGTTTCACTGGGTCTTGATATTTCAGATCCTGAAGGTAATTCGACCCTCCAATGGACTGCAACAGGTATTGCACCAGGCTATTATGATGTATTGGTAATTGTTTATGACGATTTGACTGACGCTCTTGGCCAAGGTAATTCACGCCGAACTGGTAACTCTTCTATCGTCAATCTAACCGTACAGGTTCCGAGCGTGATTCGTATCGATTCGATTCCTACCGTTACTACAGCTGGATTGAATTTCAATGTTCTTGGTCAAGTTCTCGATGGAGATAATGCTGCACGACCCCTTACAACTCCAGTTGAAATGTCGGCATTCTGGCTGAATAACCCTGATGAATTGTTGGTTGGGGCCTACCTCACTACTTCGAATGGAACATTCAACATGAGTATTCCAACCGATACCTCCGGCAACGGTACTGAACGTGGTAACAAGATTCTGGTTTTGAGTGTGAATGAAGAATCTTCACCTTTCTACCTCACTTCAACTTCTCAGAATGGAATGTTGGTCATGGGTGTGAGTCAGTTTAACAATCTCCAACCGCTTAATCCAATCACTGTTAACCGTGGAGATACCGTTAACATCACTGGACGTTTGATGGAATCCTCTAACCTCTTTGCACCATTGCCCGGATTTGATGTCGATATTCAATTCCATGAAACATGGTTGACAGGTACCCAAACAGATGGCGAAGGCTATGCAAACTTTAGTCATCAAATCCCTATGACCCATCCACTTGGATTGATTGTAGTCTCCTTGGTGTTCAATGGATCTTCTGACTTGTTGAATACTCAGGTGAACCTTTCATCCATTACCATTCGTTCGACAACCATCATGGTGGTTGATCCAATTGCAGCGAATCCAGTCGCTGGTACATCATTCAATGTCACTGGTACCGTAATCAGCGATAATGGAAGTGGACTTGAACAACGTGATGGAAGCGTTTTGCCTTCGAATATTTTGTTCAGTCTTAACGGCCAACCCACAGGGTTCTCGGTCACCGGTGGTTCAGTCACTACTGGCGGAGTTTGGTCAGCGACCATCCTTCTTGGTGAAGGCTTTGAGGCTGGGAACAATTCCCTCGAAGCATCATTTATTCCAAACGTCAATTACTACATCGGTTCGACGATGAACACTTCTTTCGATAGTCGAGGATTTACTTCACTCATCTTCGTTCAACCGTCACTTGATGGCATTGGCTTGCCGTCTTTGAATGACCGTACTGAGCGTGGTAATGATGTGCAAATTCAGGTACTCTTGCGTGACAATACCCAGTCCGCAGTTGCAGCACAACAAATCATAGTGACGCTTATCGGTACAGATGTAAGTATCACTCTCACCACCTTTGAAAATGGAACTGGTGTTGGTGTACTTACTGTCCCAAATAACCAAACGATTGGTTTCAATGACCTTAAGGTGAATTTTGCAGGAACTCCAGGAACAACTGGCTTGATTGGCTCAAATGCTTCAACACAATTCGTGGTTCTTGCTCAGACCAATCTGGTGATTTCTTCATCTCCTTCGACGCTTGTTGCAGGTGACTCGTTCACAGTTCAAGGAATACTACTGGATGACCTCAACCAAACGCTTGCCATCAACGGTAACTCATCACTTGCAATTGTTCATCTTCTTGTCGATGGAATTCCAGTCTCGAGTATTGAAACAAATGCACTGACTGGAAACTTTTCCATTGCTTGGACCTTACCAGAGGACACCTCTGCTGGAGCGCACCTGATTGAAGTTCGTTTCCTTGGTGGACGTGACTGGGTTGACCCAGTTGGAGTCGGAGACCCAGCAAATCCCGATTTCTACCTTCCAAGCAGTGCACAAGTCAACTTTAACGTCAGTGTCCCTACGAAAATAATTCTTTTGACACCAACCGGTACAGTTGATCGTGAAGCAACAATGACCCTTGAAGGCCGTTTGCTGGATTTGGTTGACGTACCTTTGTCAAATCTCACTGTTGAAGTCTGGCTTGGCGGGCAATGGATGACGAATGTAACGACCGATGACACAGGTCTCTTTACTGCCGTTTACCCAGTACCTGCTGACGCTCAACTCGGCCCGCTCTCGCTTGAAATACGTTTTACTGGCACGGCATTCTATCTGCCGAGTAATGCAACTGGAACCTGGACTGTATACAGTCCAATACTGGTTACGGTTTCGATGGAAAGCCCAGTTGCAGTCGGTCAGAACACGACCATTACTGGCACTGTTGTCGATAACCAACTCGCTGGAGTTTCTGGCCATACTGTTCAACTTGAAGTTGAAGGCCTCATCATTGCAACCATTGTTACAGATTCTGAAGGTCAATTCACCTTTACTTGGAATGTCCCTGATACCTTTAGTTTCGGAGACCACCTCCTGTTTGCAAATGTCGATGCCCAAGGTTACTACCGTTCGAACACGGGTAATACTTCCTTTTTCTTGGCCCACCGTTCTGATGTTACGCTCATCTTCGATGAAGGTAAAGATGTAACTCGGGGTAACTTCTGGGCACTTTCAGGACGTTTGTTTGACATCGACTCGGTCAACAATGACGGCCTGAGTGGAATGGAACTCAGCCTTCGCTTAGATGATGTTGAGATTGCAACCTTGGTTACAGAATCGGATGGTAGCTGGTCTACACTTGTACCTGCAACATCCGACCTGGCTCGTGGCAACCACCTCTTCACAATATTCTTTGAAGGAACTGAAGCCCATCTTGGAACTCAAGCAACCGGCACTGCTACAGTATGGGCAAATGCAAAAATCACCATCGATGCAACTTCTGCAAACATTGTGGTTCGTTCCGATTCAACCTTTGCACCGATCATACTGACCGGTTCAGTCTCTGAAATTGGAGGACTTGGTGAAGTGTTTGACAATGTCACCTTGTATCTTGGTAACGGTTCACAATGTTTGGCCCAAAAAGACGGCGCACGTTGCTTAGAAAATCTCGTAATTGATTGGTCGAATGGAAACTTCTCTCTCACGACGACTGCACCTTCTTTCCTTGGTGCTGGAGCGCAATACCTACATCTTGAAACGCCTCGTCAAGATGTCCATTACCTCAACTCGGCAAGTGTGAGTCACTTGATTTTCGTTAAAATCAATGCAGATATCATCGTTGCACTCGATGACATCATCGAAAATGAACAAGAAGATATTGGAGGCAGTATTCTCATCACTGCACAAGATACCCAGCAAGGCGTTGATGGAATTACAGTGACAATCTATCTCTATTCTGAGAATGGCACTCAACTTTCTCAACCACAGCAACCTCTTACCGATGTCGATGGTGTTGCAGAGTTTGACTTCAATTCTGACCCTCCATATGGCGATACAAATACTTGGGGCGAATTATACTTGGAGATTCTGATCAATGACCCTCGTCTCTCAGAACAAACGCTCGCTGATTTTGCTTTGCAGTCCGGTGAAGAATTTACTCCTTCATATGAATACCAAGAAGCAGCAACTGAACTTCCTGCCTGGGTATATATCCTCACACTTCTTATCTTGGCATTGGCAGGTGCGGGCGCCGTACTTTATCGTCGCCGTAAGTCTTCGGAATTAATGGAAGAAGCCGCTGAAATCTTTGCATATACTGCTGAGTTGTTGGCTGCGGGTGATTCAATTCGTGAATCGATCTTCACCTGTTACCAGAATCTGTGTGCTACTTTCCAAGAACACGGATTCCTACGTCGTGATTTCGAAACAGTTCGTGAATTCGAGATGGCTATCCGTCAAGCAATGCCTCAAATCTCTGATGAAGCGTTACTTGCTCTTGACAACATGTTTGAGCAAGCACGTTACAGTCGTGAGGAAATGGGCCAGCAGCATCAAGAAGCAGCTCAACTTGCTTTGGAACGAATGGGTCAAGAGATCTCGACACTCAAAGCGATTCCTCCACGTTGAAGGAAATCACCAGCGAAGGTGAAGTCGACCATTGATGAAGTGGGCACTGATTTCACTCGCTTCAGCCGGTAATGGGAGAATGCGTAGCAGGTCATCATGGCCCGCTTCTTTAACGATAATACGTAACTGACGTTGGGCTTCATCTTGGAGAGTTGAAACCTGAATGTCTGAATTATCTGCTCCATGCAGTGGTATCATGAGACCATCAGGGTTCACAGTTCCATGCAATTGGTCAACCATCCAAGCCAAACGACGCTCAGGTTCGATTTCAGCGAGATGTGATTCTGGAATCATTCCTGATGCAGTAAGGACGCGTTGGTGGTTGATTTGAACTTCTGATAAATGTCCAGCCTGAATATGGAATTCTGCATGGAGTTGTTGAGGTTCGGCCTCAAGTCCCAATGTCCTTCCATCCATCGTTTTTTCAGTGCCTTCATCTGAACTTTCTGTTTCCAGGTGAACTGTTTCCCATGTCGACATGGTGTATCGGTTGTGTGCGGCCTCCATGAACCTTCGTCCTCCAACATTTGTATTCCGTTCACACTTCTTCAATGGTGTGGACTTTTGAAAAGAAGCGACGAGCAAAGCTAGCGGTCGTTTGTGGGTCATTGGTTGAATTCATTCTCAAATCGCTTGGATAACAACTGATGTAGTTTCGGTCGGTATGGCGTTGATCCAGAAGAAGAATCAATGCTCGGTCACCAACCGAACGTATTGGTCGTCCCATTGCTTGCATAATGGAATTAATTGCCGGCTGAGTTACAGTATAACGCCAAGCATTATTTTTTCCAAAACGGTCTCCAGCATAGGCTTTGAGTGAATCGGAGAGGACCGATGGAGGTGGATTGGGAATTCCAATACAAGCGACAGCATCCAAGATGCCTCCATTGTAATCGATTCCCTCTGACAACCGAGCTCCATGAACACCACACAACAAGATGCGTTGACCAGATTCTTTCTCACTGCGAAGCGTTTCAACAATTGAATCAATGTCATTTTTGGTCCAATCTCTACTTTCCACTACCTTTCGAATACCCTTGAAGTTGGTTTCTGAAAGAATCTCTTCCATCATTCGGTATGAAGGGGAAAACACTGCAATATGTCCGGGAGTACCATCGATGAGGGCTTGAATGTGGTTGCGGATCTTCCCCCACATCATTGGTGTCCGCTGGCTATACTTGGTGGTGACATCACCTGCAACCAATACCGGCCGGCGTTCTCCAGCAAATGGTGAGGTATACGCTGTTTTGGTAGTTTTACCTGCAGGAAGGTCGAGCATATCGGCATACATTTGAGGTGGATATAATGTTCCAGACATCAAAATGGCGCCATGTATGGATGAGAATACAGGGCCGGATACAAGGCCGGGGTCGAGCAGATGCGAGGTGATTGTCCCGTCCTTGCCTTTTTTCGAACTGAACACCAAACTCAATGCGGTCGTTTCTCCAAATGTTTCGATGCATTTTAGGATATGTCCCATTCGATGAGAATCAGGTTCCATTGCATCTTCATCAGCCCCAGCTTCCAAATCGATTTCAACACGAAGAAGCAGGTCGGAAAGTCGGGGTAGTCGATGACTTCGCTCAACAGATAGGTCTGCTAAGTCAGGATTGTCTGCCAATGTTTTTTGTCCGGTTAATCCTTCATATTCGTCGCATGAACGGTGAATGATCTCTAAGATTCTCGACACTTCAACACGTGATTCATTCTTGTCATTCGGTAAATCTGTGTGGAGCTGGCGGAACAAATCAGCAATCTTGGTCCGAGCAATTTTCATAATTTCAAATGCCCATGTGGCTACATCAAGTTCCAATGCACTTGATACTGAATTGGATTTGAGGTAATGTGCGGAGAGTGTACCTACATATTCTTCCAATTCCATGGTTGCGTTTCGGGACATGAGGGGCGTGATGATTTTCTCCATCGTCATTCGAATACGATTCGGAAGATTGTGCGCCTCATCGACAACCACAATAATGTCTTCAAGAGCGACCCCCATGGCTTCTAAACTTGATTTGCGAACGCCTTCATCAAAGATGTGATTGTAATCTCCTACGAAAATATCCGCATGACCTGCTGCTTCTCTCGCTGCTTTCCAAGGACAAGTTTGGGTAATTTCACCTCCAACTCTATGGATTTTCGTCAAATCAACTAATTCATCAACGTGCAGTGGACTGTCGAGTATTCTCTTGGTTAATCCCGGAGCACTGGTAATCCACGGGCGGCACGACTTCGTCTTTCGAGCAGTACTGCACATCATTGAGAACACGAGTGATGATTCCTTAGCAAAGGGCTGGACACACATTCCTGATTGACCAATCATATCGACCAATGTGATTGGTGCTTTACCAACACGGATTTGATTTATTCTGCGAACCGTGTCAACAACGATTCGATGTTGGCTTTGGCGAGATGTGAGGAAGAATACATGTTTCTTGCTTGGTGAGTTTTGCGTGATCTCAAGAGCTGCCGCTAAAGCAGCAGCAGTCTTTCCGATACCTGTTGGTGCAGCAGCCAAATGATAACCGCCACTTCGAAGGGCTTCAGTTGATTCTTGAATCATCTCGATTTGACCTGGTCGGGGCTTTTCATGGGCCAAATAGGAAAATACATTTTCCTTTTCTTGACTCCCCTCCACTGTCATAATGGTGGTTCAGCGTCGACCCCTCTAAAGGATTGGGGGAAACTTGGTTTGCAGCGGTTGCACTGTTGTGAATAATTGTGCCCAGGCATGTGGGGGTCCTGAGCACGTGGGAACCATCCAACTTAGGAAGCTGGATTGGAATTGGAGTCCCCCCGCCCGTCTTTCGAGGGGAGGTCTGTTGGGTTTTGTTGTAGTCCAGCGCGTGCAAGACGGGCACGCAGACGCAAAGCGGCAAATCCGTACGAATTGGACAAATCCCGTACGGCATTGAAGGTGGCATCGCGAGTCTCGCAAACATCGTTCTGCCAATTCATTTTCCATCCCCTCCTGCACTCTCACCCACTATTCGTGGTATTCTTCGCGTCGTATCGTTGAACTCTTAGCTTGAACCAAGAGATCCTCGAGTTGTTGTGTTAATTCAGAACGGGACTTAATGGCCTGTTCTATGTAAAGTGAAAGCCCTTCCTGGGCAGCGGTTTCAGGCGTTGTGCCTTGAAGTTCGTAGAGTTGGCCAAGAAGCATCTTGTCGCCATACCCGAGAGGAATTCGAACCGAGTCCATGCCGGAGAGAAGAGGCTGACCCTTGAGGTATTGTTGAATGGCCATTCGAATGACATCCGAACGGTTACGAGTACCTTCAAGTCCAACGCGTCCATCGAGTAGCGCAAGATCTTCCTCAGTAATTCTGAGTGATACAAGATTGCTTGGGGTTGTCATTTTGAGTCCTCCGTAGCCATTGGGTATGATTGGCGGTATATCAATGTATTCCGCATGATGACAAATTGACTTACAAACGATTACAATGGGGTTTGGAGTGCAGTGCTTCATTTAGAGGTTTTTGGATGGTTGAATGTGAGATTTCGTCATACGAACGTAATGTGAATGTATACGCTCTGCGATAGACGAACTCAAATCCAATCTTGAATATCACAGTAGAACATTCTAATATGGGAGACTTTAGCAGACTTCATGGCTCTTGAACCATCCCGAGGACTCTATCTCTACCTGCGAACACTTACCAGTGCCATGGACGATTCGATCATCACTGATGATGAAGCAAGCATTTTGCATGTTCTTGCTCTTGCACTTGGCGTTCATCCCAGTGATACTGCTTTTTGTCTTGCAGTTGTCCGCGGAGAGGAAACGAATCCCTTCGACGGAACTGAATTTGATTATTCAGGGCACTATACAGGGGATGTGACGATTTATCAATCTGCTCTGATTGCAGCTTTAGATGATGAAGTCATCTCAGAAGACGAATGGTCCATGCTCACAACACTTCGAACCTTTATTGGTATTCAAGAAGATCAGCACACGATGATTGAAGAAGCAATTCAAGCCATGGCAGATATTGATTCAAATGGTGTTCGCCGACTTGAACGATTAAAGCGGTTCAATACAGTGTGTCCATATTGAATTGACAGAATCATTCTCCCCTTTAACCAGCACTTTAAGGAGTACTTTTCATGGTAATACTTAGAAAGGGTCTTTCTTTGGCACGGCTAACACATACGTGAATGGTGCTATTATGAGTGTAACAAAAGAAATCTATGAATCAGTAGTCGCCCGAGATCCGAACCAACCTGAATTCCATCAGGCTGTCTGGGAAGTTTTGGAATCATTGGAACCAGTTATTGAAGCTCATCCGGAATACCGTTCGATTGTTGAACGAGTGGTTGAACCTGAGCGCCTCATTCATTTCAGAGTTCCATGGGTTGATGATGCAGGAGTCGTCCAAGTAAATCGGGGATACCGTATTCAATTCAATGGCGCTATCGGACCTTACAAAGGTGGACTTCGTTTCCACCCAACTGTTAACGCTTCAATCTTGAAGTTCCTCGCCTTTGAGCAAATTTTCAAGAATTCTTTGACTGGCCTCCCAATGGGTGGCGGAAAAGGTGGAGCAGATTTCAATCCTAAGGGCAAGTCCAATGAAGAAGTCATGCGCTTTTGCCAATCTTTTATGATGGAACTTTGGCGACACATCGGACATAACTGTGACGTTCCTGCCGGAGATATCGGTGTCGGTGGACGAGAAATCGGTTACATGTTTGGAATGTATAAGAAACTCCGAAATGAATTCCAAGGAGGAGTCTTAACTGGAAAAGGTCGCTCTTATGGCGGTTCATTGATTCGCCCAGAAGCAACTGGATACGGTTTAGTCTACTTTGCTCGTGAAATGCTTGCTACGAAAGGCAAGTCATTCAAAGGTGCTACAGTCTCTCTTTCAGGCTCAGGCAATGTTGCTCAATTCGCCTGTGAAAAAGTACTCGATCTTGGGGGAATTCCACTGACCATGTCTGACTCCAGTGGATTCATTCATGATTCAGAAGGAATTGACCGAGAGAAGTTGGCTTGGATCATGGATTTAAAGAACAATCGCCGTGGGCGAATCTCAGAATATACTTCGAAGTTTACCAGTGCTACATTTACCCCATCTGCACCAGAACCATCTTCGAATGGTCTTTGGGGCGTCAATGTGGATGTTGCTCTTCCATGTGCAACTCAGAACGAAGTAAACGGTGCAGAAGCACAAATGCTCATTGATAACAAGGTGATTGCTGTGGCAGAAGGCGCCAACATGCCGTGCACACCTGAAGCTGTTGAAGTGTTCCAAAAGAGCGGTGTCATGTTTGCTCCAGGTAAAGCAAGCAATGCAGGTGGTGTTGCTACCTCCGGGCTTGAAATGTCACAAAACTCTCTTCGATATGGATGGACTCGTGAAGAAGTCGATGCCAAACTCGACAACATTATGGTTAACATTCACAAGAACGCCGCTGAAACAGCAGAAAAGTATGGCCGCCCAGGCGACTATGTTTTCGGAGCGAACGTTGCAGGTTTCTTGAAAATCGCAGATGCTATGATGGCTCACGGTGTAGTTTGAACTGGTGATTCTATGGGGCTTATCGTAACCAATCAAAGCAGTAAAGAGCGAAAAATACGTGCCATCGTTGGTATCGTCCTCATTATTCTAGCCATTAGTGTGGACATTTCTTCCATGATCGGGGTTGTGCTTTTGGCTACTGCAGGCGCTCTTTTATTCAATGCCATATCAGGGAATTGCTACATTTATCGAGTATTGGGTTACAGCACTTGCCCGATTTCCGATTCATACTAATCAAGTTCTTTCGGGCGTAGTATTCGTTGGCAATGCCACTTTCCATCCTGTTCAACTAGAAGTGCACAGGCTGCTGTTGGCATTTCATGAAATTCTCCAGTGAGTTCATACAAAGCCATCTCAGTTCCAGGGTTGTGAGAGAGGATGAGTGTGATTTCATCTCGGCTGGCTTTTTCTATGCATTCAAGAATCGTGGTTACCGGTGCATGATAGAGACTTTCCATGATGTGAGTTGTCATCTCTCCAAAGACCTCTTTCATACCTTCGAGTGTGGATAGTGTTCGCTTTGAATCACTGATGAATACGCTTTTTGGAGTCCACTCCAAATGTTGTAACATCTGTGCAATTCGTGGTGCATCCTTTACTCCTCTTGGGTTAAGTGGTCTTTGATGGTCGCTAAGCGAAGCATCATCCCAACCACTTTTGGCATGCCGCATTAAGAGAACTCGCCGTTGCATCAATCGACTCGATTGATACGCCATTGATGAGACTTCTCACCTCAATTCGGTGTTGACAGTATCAACATTAACCTTGGTAAGGGATCCAAGAGCCTGATGCAGAGTCGTAATACGATAAACTTCCATCAGACGCTTTCGACCAGTTGACGCCATCTTCTTCCCATTGCTGAGTTTCTTCTGCAATGGCAGGGAGTTGTTTCGATGCTTCGTACGCCATGTTTGACTCAGTAGCGGAAGCAGCATAATTTTGTGCTGCAAATGGAGAGCTATCTCCAATCGTATCTTGGCTCTTTCGAACCATAAGTAGGGCGCCGAGGCCACAGAATGCTAGGAGTGCAAGGATTGCGTAAACAAGTCCACCTCCACTGGATTCTGTGTCTTGTTCCGAGCGTGCAGCATCTGTAGGATAGTAATCATAGGTATCCGAAACTCCATCTCCATCCGTATCCGTTGTTTCATTACGGTCCAGTGGGAAATCATCTTCAGCATCATTCGTACCATCTTGGTCAGTATCCATCTGGGTCAAAGCACACCCATCATCGAATACAATCGATCCCGTTGGAGATAATGGGCAGTCATCGTCAACATTTTTGACTCCATCTTCATCATCGTCTTTTTGGTGTTCTGAGCAACCATCGAGGTCAACTCCATGTTCTTCATCGGTATCTGGGCACAAATCTTTGTGGTTGTTGATTGTGTCGTTATCGAGGTCAAGTTGAGATTCAGCGCACCCTCTGTTGTTGACTTGTTCTCCAGCAGGTGTTGCTGGGCATGTGTCGATGGTATCGTCAATCATGTCGTCATCAGCGTCTCTTTGATTGTCAGCACATCCTGAGGCATCGGTGATGAGGCCAAGTTCGGTATCTGGACAGTCATCAACATCGTTCATGATTGCATCATCGTCATCATCTCGCTGTGCATCAGAACAACCATTGGAATCAGCTTCTTCTTCGCTGTCAGTCATTTGGCAAAAGTCATCTATATCATTGACGCCATCTTCATCAGTATCACGTTCAGCAGATGAACAGCCAACGCCATTGACGAGGGTTGATGGTGACGTTGTTGGACATTCATCCAGTTGGTCATTGATTCCATCTCCATCTGTGTCGCGTTGCATATCCGCACATCCCGCACTGTCAACAGCAGAGCCGAGTGGTGTCATTGGACAAGCATCGAATGCATCCATGATTCCATCATTATCGCCGTCTTCTTGAGAGCCTGAACATCCGGTAGCGTCGACGTTCTCACCTGCGGGTGTTGTTGGGCAAGCATCGATATCATTGGTGACTCCATCAAGATCATCGTCTTTCTGTTGTTCTGAACATCCCATTGAATCAACGGGTTGACCTGCGGGTGTGTTCAAACAATGGTCAGGAGTCTCGCCGTTTGGATTATCACCATAACTGTCTCCATCTGCATCGAACCATTGTGTTGGTTCTGCAGGGAATCGGTCAGCAGCGTTTCCATTTTGGTTATCTCCGTAGCCATCACCATCGGCATCGAACCATTGAGTGCCGTCCATTGGGAAAGCATCAGGGTCGGTGCCCGCTTGGTTATCTCCATATCCATCTCCATCTTGGTCATCCCATTGAGTTGAATCCGTAGGGAATGCATCACCGTTGTTTCCGGTTGGGTTATCGCCATAGCCATCACCATCGGAGTCGGTCCATTGCGTTGAATCAGTAGGGAATTCATCAGGTGTGGTCCCAGTTGGATTGTCACCATACCCATCACCATCTTGGTCTGCCCATTGAGATGAATCCGTAGGGAAAGCATCACCGTTGGTGCCCGTTGGGTTGTCACCGAATCCATCACCATCTGTATCTTCCCATTGGGTTGAATCAGTTGGATATTCATCAGCATAATTGCCGGCGGCGTTATCTCCGTAGCCATCACCATCTTGGTCTGCCCATTGTGTTGAATCGTAAGGGAAAGCATCGGATGAGTTGCCGTTTAGATTATCTCCGTAGCCATCTCCATCTTGGTCGTCCCATTGTGAACTGTCGAGTGGGAACGCATCGGGTGAATTACCCGTTGGATCATCGCCATATCCATCGCCATCCATATCGGAATATTGGCTGCTGTCGTAAGGGAATGCATCGATGAGGTCATTGTAACCGTCTCCGTCAGAGTCGTTCTGAGAAAGTTCACAACCATACATGTCGACTGATGCACCAGCGGTTGTGTTGGCACAAAGGTCGTATTCATTGGCGACTCCATCGTTATCATCATCGATGGTCAATGAGAAACAATCACTGTCGCCAATTAATTGAACACTTGCAGTAGAGTAGAGGTTGACGACTGCGCAGTAAATACCACTCATGTTTGGAGTCGTATAGGTGAATGTTGGCATGCTCATGTTTTGTGCTGTTGCAGTAAAGGTACTGAGGGTTGAAGAAGCCAGTGATGCACCTGCACTATCAGTGACTAATATTTGGTATTTGTAATCGTCTCCTGTAACAAGGTCGCTGCCTTTGACCATGACATCATTGGTGGCTGAAGTTGAACTTGTTGAATATGAATCAATCAACATGGTCGGCAATTGTGGAATGAACTCATCATCATGAACGCCAATAAATCCTTCATTGGAAGTCAGATTAACTTGAGTGTTATTGTAAGAAAGGAAAGTAACAAATCCGTGATCATTCATGGTCGTTGGCCCATTCCATGTGATTTGCCACGATTCAGATGTGGCAGTAGTGGTCGTAAACGTGACGTTCATTTGGTCAATCATTGAGGCTGTGAGTGCCATGTTGACATCCATCGAAGTCGTGTAATTGTTATCGAATTCGACCATATCATAGACAAGCCACCATACTGTATAATCGGTGTATGTACTGAGGTTTGTTGCATATATTTCGCCTGTTGTTGAAGAGATTACGTAAGCTTCGAGCATTTCGATGTAGATACAATCTCCATCTTCATCGAGCATTGCTCCAGTAGCATCTTTCAACACTGATACAGAACAGTATTCAGATTCCTGCATGACAAGGTTTGTCGATGTTGCATTGGCCATCATGGTCGTTGCTGTTGCATTGAGTGTACCATTGGTTGGCGCAGACCAACTTTCAGTGTCATTCAAGAAAAACTGAACATTAGAATGGTTGTAGAGGTATGTATCTCCAACGGTTAATCCTGTGAATTCAAGCATTGAATCTGTTGTTCCATTCATGGTCACAGTGACGGACTGGAAACTTTGCCCTCCGCCTGGTAAATTTGTAGTTAATGAGATATCATAATCATTCGTAAGAACACCTCCCCCAAATGATGCGTAATGATATACTTTGAAGTATGCTGTGAAATTTGATAGGGCTGTATATGCTGCTGCTTCATTATCTGAAGAAGAAGACATTGAAACAAAACTATTGAAAGAAAGTGAACTTCCAGTAGAATCTTCTAAAGTTGCATCAATATCGCCACCTGTGTGCAAGAATGTTAAATTGAAGTAGTATGTGACCCCACTAATCATTTGAATTTCGTAGTAATCATCATTGGCAACTCCAGCAGAATTTATTTCGACACTTAATCCAGTACAAGCAACCGGCAATATGGAGGCTAAAGTTGCAGTAGCAGGTGTATCATTGGGTTCTAAGATATCCGGGGCATTACCGTTTCCAGTACATGGGCTTGGTATTGCGCTCCCATTACCACCCGTTCCGTTGCCAGTTGAGGTGCTGAAGGTCCATAAATCGAGGGTGTAGAATCCATACCCGTTATAGCGGTATACTTGGACATAAACAGTCCCTCCATGAGGAGTGGCTGAATTATTTGTGCTTACAGATTCGGGGTTGAACATGTATGAAGAATCCATCGAATTTCCATTCGCATCATAGATTGCAAGATCAAAATCATTAGAATTTGTTGTTCCGTTTGAAGAAGTATATGTTGTGTTAAAGGAAAGTTGCAGCGCTAATCCTTCATTGGCTGAAAGGTTAACTGCGAGCCAATCTTCATCATCATTGACATCGAATTCGCCGAAGTCCGAAAAATACACAGGTGCAAACCCTGAAAGGTTTGCAACAAAGGATGAATTGACTCCTGACATGTTGTCTGGTAAATCCATGGATAATCCAAAATCGTTTTGATTTGCACCGACTGCAGACACGCTTGGTGCAGTCAAAGTGAGCGTCGTTACGACAAGCATCAAGGCCAAAAGAATGGAACTCGATTTGTTAGGATTCGTTGAACTCAAAGAAGAGGACATAAACTAGGGACTGAGTGGTAGTTTAAGAGACTCTCTACTCGGCATTAAATTGCAGTTGGAGCAACATGGCCCTCTTTTTTGTCTTCTGGCTTACGAACTCGTGACCAAACTCCGCCCATTAATTCGTCATGGTGGTTGCCACAGTAATGGAATCGGCGGTATGCCTCTCGGAATGAATAGGCTTTTTTGCCAGTAGCGACAAGGAAACCTTCTGGTGAAAGGCGGGATACGATAGTTCCTTCTTCCCCACATCCGAGGAAATCACATACCGCTGAGCCGCCCATGAGGTTCTTAGAGGCTTACAGGTCTTTAATGGTCGTATAGAACCTAAGAGATAATCAAGAGATACTTTGAGCGTTATTCAACTTCTGGAATCGGTTCAATAACAACCAACGGGATATTTGCTTCAATTGCTTGACCTTCTTCACAATTTACAGAGATGACGGTTCCAGATACCGGTGCTTGGATTTCATTCTGCATTTTCATGGCTTCCAGAATGAGGATTACTTGACCTTCAACAACTTCGTCACCAACATTGACTTCGACAGTAACGATTTTCCCCGGGATATTTGCTGAAACAGTCCCCGACTTTTTCTTTTTCCCACTGGCGTTTCTTTTCTTTTTCGTCACAGGTGCTGCATCAGGTATTTCGATCTGAAATGTTTTTCCTTCCACAGTCGCTGACCAAGAAGTACCTTCGCCTTCAATGACGACTTCAAATTCGGTTCCATCAACGATCACTTTTCTTGTTTCAGTCATAAGTTCACTTCCAAGGTGAGCGACTTGCTCGTTTAAGCATTAATGAGGAGAGCCCCATGTTCATTCTTCGATGGTCTTGAGACCATGCAAGGCCAGGCTTACGGGCGATTTGACCGGGGTCATCTCCACTTTGAGAGAGTAGAGAATAAACTGCAGCAATTGCTGCCATTCGCAAGGTCTCTTCATCATGGTTTGACATTTGAACACCTCAAAGTGGGATATTTCCATGCTTCCGAGCAGGACGTAATTCTTCTTTATCCAATAACATCTCAAGTGCACGGCAGAGCTTACTTCGAGTTTCTTTTGGCTCGATGACATCGTCCAAATACCCTAACGCGGCAGCAGTGTACGGATTTGCAAACTTCTCATTAAAATCTTCAGTGAGTCTTTGTCGCTCCTGTTCAGGATTTCGTGAGTTTGAAATACGCTTTCGGTGAATGATTTCTACTGCACCGTCTGCACCCATTACTGCAATTTCGCCGGTTGGCCATGCGACATTGTAGTCTCCACGGATGTGCTTCGATGACATGACATCATATGCGCCACCGTAGGCTTTGCGAAGAATAACTGTGAGTTTTGGAACAGTTGCTTCAGCATATGCATAAAGTAACTTAGCTCCGTGTCGAATAATTCCTCCCCATTCTTGACTTGTACCCGGTAAGAAACCTGGAACATCTTCAAGCGTAATGATTGGAATGTTAAATGCATCACAGAAACGGACAAAACGTGCTGCCTTGTCGCTCGCATCAATATCCAAACATCCTGCTAACACTTTTGGCTGGTTGGCAACTACGCCAACAGTATGACTGCCAAGGTGACCAAACCCGACAACGATGTTTTGCGCCCAATCCGCTTGGACTTCAAGGAAAGCGCCATCATCGAGAACTTCTGAAATAACGTCAAGGACATCGTATGCTTTTGTCGCTTGGTCTGGCATGATGGTGTCAAGTGCCTCGCAAGAACGGTCGATTGGGTCACTGGTTTTCTTATCCGGTGGTCGCTCGAGATTATTTTGTGGAAGTAAGTCACACAAGTCTCGAGCCAACTGAATTGCTGCTTCGTCATCTGCTGCTGAAAAGTGAGATACTCCTGACTTGGTGCCGTGCGTTGATGCACCGCCTAAGTCTTCAAAGTTCACTTCTTCATTGGTTACTGTTTTGATGACTTCAGGGCCTGTGATGAACATGTATGAGGATTCCTCTACCATGATGACAAAATCCGTAATCGCAGGAGAATAGACTGCTCCACCTGCACATGGGCCCATAATGACAGATATTTGCGGTACAACGCCAGAGGCGCGAACGTTTCGGAAAAAGATTTCAGCATAACTACCTAAAGATGCCACGCCTTCCTGAATTCGAGCACCACCGGAATCGTTCAAACCGATGACTGGGCGCCCTGTCTTGAGTGCCATGTCGAGAACTTTACAGATCTTGAGCCCGTGCATTTCCCCCAGTGAGCCACCGTAGGCGGTGAAGTCTTGAGCAAAAGTGAACACTTGTCTGCCGTTGATAGAACCGTATCCAGTGACGACACCGTCGCCTGGGATGATGTCCTTGTCCATACCGAAATCTCGGCAACGATGCTCGACCAATGCATCAAGCTCTTGGAATGTGCCTTCATCGAGTAAGATATCTATGCGTTCACGGGCCGTCATTTTGCCCTTACCGTGTTGGCGGTCAATTCGGTCTTGGCCTCCGCCCATTTCGCTGCGAGATTTACGATTTCGCAAATCTTGGAGTCGTTCATCTGATGATGTCATAGGCTTCCCAATGGGGTCTATGGAAAACCCGCCCTTATGCGTTGCCTTTGGTTGAGGTGCTAGAAAGCGTTCTCAAGACCGTTGTTGGAACGCGCTTTTTGAATTGACTCCTCTTTGTATCCTTGTTGATGTTTTGTTCGTGATCTATCCTCGACTTCCATTATGAGGGGCCGGAGCCATCGGGCATGCAAGGTTCAGCCCAGCCTTTCCATCCGAAACGGGGAAAATGCTTTTTTGGTTATTTGGATTTCTTCTTGCTTTCAGTTTACCAACCGTCTCCTCAGAATCGACTGCTGAAGATGATGGTCCAATACATGTTCCAACAGTACAAGGAATTCTTGGACTTAACCAATTGATTGGAACCAAGCAAATAGATTCCTCTCCAGAAGACGATGACGAGTAAATACTCACTTCATTGCTCTTGCTGTAGCATACGATTCGTGAAACAACACAGGCATGAATACGACTCAAGGGGTGTGTTGATAGGGAGGGAACGGCTCCAACAACCATGAGCGAACCGTGGCGAATCGTGGTTGCGAAGCCCGGCTTAGATGGGCATGACCGAGGTGCCAAAGTCGTTGCACGAGCATTACGTGATGCAGGAAACGAAGTCATCTACACAGGTTTGCGACGTAGTGCCCAACAAATTGTCGATACCGTTCGGGATGAGGATGCACGTTTCCTCGGGCTTTCTTCTCTTTCTGGTGCTCATGAGCATCTTTTCCCAAAGGTTTGTGAACTCTTGAAGCAACAAGGTCTCAACGATGTGATTGTTTTTGGTGGAGGAATCATTCCTCTCGGCGACCGTGAACCCTTGTACGCTTGTGGGATACGAGCAATATTTGGTCCGGGTACACCTACTTCTGAAATATTAGAATTTATAGAACAGTCGACACAGTTGGAGAATACTGGCGTTGGCCAAGACAGCGATTGGTATTGGACCTCATCGGCATGAGGTGATGGGATGACGTTCGAGTTCCTTGAGCAAGCCAAATCTGGTGACCGCCGTTCACTTGCGAGAACTTTAAGCAGTCTTGAAAACGGTTTAGTCAAGATTGAAGAAGTCCTCGATGTAATTGGCCCAGTCCCTCTTCCGATCAACTCTGATTGGCAAACATTAGCTATTACTGGAGCTCCAGGTGTTGGTAAATCATGTCTTCTTGATGGATTACTACGCTCGTGGGCCGAAAAAGGACTCCGGGTTGCAGTCTTAGCCGTTGACCCTTCATCTCCACGAACGGGTGGCGCTTTACTCGGTGACCGAGTACGGATGACTGTCGTCGATGATAAGGAATTAAATGAATTAATTTATTTGCGTTCTGTTGCCACTCGTAAAGCATCTGGGAGTGTCCCAGTCATCGTCGAAGACATGACCAAAGTTCTCCTCGCTTTGGGCTGGCAACGAGTTATTATTGAGACGGTTGGAGCGGGACAATCTGAAGTGCGATGTGCAGCACTAGCCGACCGAATTGTAGTCGTTGAAGGGCCGGCACGAGGCGACGGCATACAAGCTGAAAAAGCAGGCTTACTCGAACTAGCCGATGCAGTTTTGGTCAACAAATCAGATTTGCCTGGAGCAGAAGTTCACGCTGATGAAATACGAGAGTCGTTTGAGTTGGGTGCAGGCACTACACCGCCCGTTCTCTTGACTTCAGCCATACAAGGCAGTGGTATTTCCGAGGCTGCAGAAATGCTCCTCATGCTCTCATCTTCTGGTCGTTCTACACGTGCACGATGGCGTGAACGCCTTTTGGCATACCATGAACGAAAAATACTCGAATCCCCACAACTCGATGAATTACTTGAAAAACTGGCGAAGGGTTCAATTCTGTTAGATGAAGCGTTACATATTATTGGTGGTGAACACAATGAGTGAACATGTTGAATTAACAAACCCCGTTGAATTATCAGTTGGGGGAATGGGTGGACATGTGTTTCGCCGTTCAATCCATGTTGGTATGTCCTTTCTCCCCTTGATATTTTTTGAATATGGCGAATCAATTTCTGAACTTGTTGGATTGACAGTGCCCCAATTTATGTCGACAATGGTTTTTTTACTGTTTCTTTTGGAGGGTCTCCGACTTAGTTTTGGTATCACCATTTATGGCCAGAGAGAGTATGAAGCTCGACAAATTTCCGCTTTGGGCTGGGGTGCATTTGGTATTGGCATGGTCTTTTTGTTAGCGCCGGTTGAAGCCTATGCATGGCCAATTATCCTTTCTTTATCGTTAGGTGATCCTTTTCTTGGAGAAATGAGACGCCGAGGAATCGAAACGCGTAATGTGATTCTTTCATCCGTTGTCTTCCTGTTCTTTGTCTGGGTTGCATGCTGGCACTTCTTTAGTACACCATTATGGCTTGCTTTTTTGTTTGCACCTTTGTGTGTGGCCTCTGAATGGCCTCGCTTGCGGTACATCGATGATAACGCAACCATGGTCCTCATTCCACTTGGTATGATTTTACTGTTCGAACCCTTTCTGCAACTGATGTAATCAAAAGATGTGTAGAAGTCGACTCAATATGTTCAAATGATGGTTAGCACTGGGAAGGTTGAGGGATACAGATGAGCGAAGAGACCAAGGATTCAGCACCACCACAAATCGCCTATTTCTTTGTGTTTTCTCTCGGTGTCATTTTCCTCGCAATCTCCATGGTCAGATATCCGCTTTGGGGCCTTTGATTTCTAAGGGATGCTTGAAGAAGGTCACCGTTTTGGTCTCCTTATGTGTGGCATAGGTGGGATGTTCGGTGAGCCGGACCCTGCTGTTGTTCAAAGGATGAATACACTTCTTCATCATCGTGGACCAAATGGAAATAATGTCTGGTCTGATGACCATATATCTCTTGGACATACTCGGTTAGCCATTGTTGACTTGGCTGGGAGTGACCAACCTTTGTTTGGCTCAGCACGTGAAGTTCTTGTAGCGAATGGAGAAATCTATAATTATCGCGAAATCCGGTCTCAGCATCCGTCTTTTTCTTGGAAAACGCAGGGTGACTCTGAGTCTATATTGGCACTTCTTGATGCCTCGAAATCGAAGTATTCTGGCGTGTTAACTGCTCGACAACACGCACAATGGATCTCACAATTGAATGGAATGTATGCATTTGCTCTTTGGGATTCAGAGACTCGGCATTTACTTTTGGCGCGTGACCCTCTTGGAATTAAGCCACTTGTTCGAACATCAGTTGACGGCTCACTTCTCTTTGCCAGTGAAAGTAAAGCATTGCGAGCACATGAACATCATGTGCCAGCACTCGACGAAGAAGCACTCGTTGCTCGTCTTGCATGGGAATACCCGCTTGATGGTACGACGTTACTGAAAGATGTCACTCAGATTCGACCAGGGACTGTTGAAGTTTGGGCATTGGACCTTGAAGGTAAAGCCAAACTGTTTGACCGTGCCACCATCGAACAACAAAAAGTCAGTCCCTTGAACACATGGGGCCCTGAAACCGATGCTGAATTCCTTCTCGAAACCTTTGTTGAAGGTGTTTCAGAACGCCTCATGTCGGAAGTACCCGTCGGTATTGTGCTTTCTGGAGGTCTTGATTCTTCATTGGTGGCAGCAGTTGCTCACGAAGCAGCAGAACGTGCACATCAACCGGTTCCTGCTTGTTGGACGGTCGCTGAAAGTGAAGAGAACCCTGATTGGATTGCCGCAGAAGAAGTCGCTTCATCGTTTGATTTGGTTCATCACCAACATATTCTCGAACCTGATTCATTTGACACGCTTCTTCCTGATTTGTCATGGCATGGTGAAGACCTCGATGTCACCGTTCTCTTTTTCCAGCCACTCTTTCAAAAGATGTCTCAACATGTGACGGTTGGATTATGCGGACAAGGGGCAGATGAGTTGCACGCCGGTTATCCACGCTATCGAGATCTGAAGACCCATGGCGAAGTTATTGATGCTCGGTTGGCATCGATGGAACATCCTTTTGCTCGTCAAATGGAGAATGAAGCATTGCCTGTTGGTGAGCACTGGTATGCGAAGGGTCATGCAGGCAGTAGCCATACTGGTTCACTGGAAGAGTTCCTTCAATTCGAGCTCGACCACGGGCAACTTTCAAATTTCCAATTACGATTGGTTGATCGCCATTCAATGGCTCATTCATTGGAAGTCCGGGTACCATTCCTTTCCAAGTCTCATCGTCAAGCCAGTCATCAATTGCCGATGGAATGGCGACTTCCTGCCAACGGTGATGAAAAACTGGCTTTACGAGCAGCAGCATCGCTTACTTCGTTGCCAAAGCATATTGTTCGCCGCCCTAAACTACCTGCTGGTCGGGCAACATCGCCAACTTTAATCGATAACCTTCTTGCAGAATATAAGCCTCAAACCGATGCTCTTGTTCATCGTTACCCCTTACTTTCTGGGGCCTTAAAGACACAACCTGATATAGCCCTGGGTTTAGGTTTGTTTGAGGCAGTTCACATTTTGGATCGTGGGGCACGAAAACCTTCAGGCTCCACAATGGATTTACTTAACGAGGTGATTAGTTGACATTCGTTCATAATTTAGCACCAGTACTTGAAAGTAAACGTGCAGAAATCACTGCATGGATGTCCCAAAAAAGAAGCGAAGTGCCTATTCCAATCTATGGCAGTGTCGATATTCGAGATGCTGGTTGGAAGATCAGTGTCGTAGATGCAAATCACTTCCCAGCAGGTTTCAACAATGTTTCCACTGAAGACAAGCCATCCATTGGAGCACTTCTTAAAACTCATATTCTGCGAGAATACCATGACTGCGAATGGGTCCATCTTTACCCTGAGTCTCATACTCGGAACAAAGGATATGTGGAAAACCTCATCGCTTTGAAAGAGTTACTGGAAATCGCAGGATTCAGATGCACAGTTGGTTCTGTTGATTTCGTAGAATTGGGTCACCTTATTGGACTCTCTGGGGCATTAAAGCTCGACCAAGTCGAATCAAAATCGAAAGATGGTGAAGACATCTTACTCATCGATGGTCAAAGGCCCGATCTCATTCTTCTCAATAACGACTTGACAGAAGGAATTGTTGCAGGTCTTGGCAGTCAAATTGTATCTCCACCTCCTTCAATGGGCTGGCACCGTCGAAGGAAATCTCAGCATTATGAGGTTCTTCGCGAATATGTGGAAGAAATCGCTCAGATGCTCGATATCGACCCTTGGCACTTCATGGCTGATTGGTTTGTCTCGAAAAATAAATGCTTAGAGAAAGAAGC
>CAJJCQ010000006.1 GCA_905182725.1 uncultured Candidatus Poseidoniales archaeon | reverse complement strand
TGGAAGGCATTCGGTATTGCCGCATTGATGTTCGTTACCATTTCCTTTGCAGCACTCTCAATGTTCGACAGTATGGATGACATATTTGCTTCTGACGCAGAACCTGCACCAATTCCAAATATTGTATTTGAATCGTTGAACCGCAGTGGCATTGAACAACCGCTGGCTAATTCTACCGGCTGGATATCTCTTAATGACTATCGTGGAAGTATCATAATTCTTGATCTTATGGCGCGTGATTGCGGGAATTGCCATGTTGTACAAGAACACATTGAAGAGAATATGGATGATTGGCAAGCCATGGCTGATGCTTCGAATAAATCACTGAAAATATTTGCTTATGGTGCCTGGTATAGCGAAGATATTCCCTATCTGAATCAATCATCAGAGCCTTATCATGTTCCGTATTATGCCACTGGACTTGGTTCCACTACAGGGGCGATTTTGGAAGATGGTTCGACGACCGATCCTGTCCGTTTGTTCACGACTGGCGGTACGGGGCAAATTCCTGTTGTTTTGATTATTGACGAAGAAGGTTACATCATTGAGAAACAATCCACAGGTAATCCAACCGACCGTTGGGCAGGTTTTGACGGTCAAATGGAAAAAATCTTGTCTGCCAACCTTTCCGAACAAGAAACCTCAGAACTCATCTCGTCACGTCTTGCATGGGAGGAGCCGAGTACATCCTATGCTGCGATATTCATTCTTGGAATGGTGTTATCGATTTTGGTCTACTTCTCACCATGCGCTTTCCCAGTGTTGCCGGGTTTCATCTCGTACTATCTTTCACTGAGTGCCCGAGAAGACGAACTCATTGAATCAGGGCAACTGAAAAAGAAAATGCCGAATTCATTGGTCATTGGAATACTCTCAGGACTTGGCATGTGGACATTCTTTGCTTTGATTGGCATTGTTGCTATGATTATGGGCGAAGCTTTTGCTAAGTCCGGCGCAGTTCATTACATTGCTATTTTCATTGCTTTGTTGTTGGTTGTTTTAGGTTCGATGATGCTCATCGGAATCACATCGCATCTGATGGGATTTGTCGATAAACTTGTTCGTAAGTACAGTACAACGGAAGAAGATGAAACGTTTACCCCACGCCGAAATATGTATCTTTATGGTATTGGTTATGCCGCTGCATCCATTGATTGTACCGCCGCTGCCGTACTTCCTTTCGTCCTCTACCTCAGTACACTTGGACCTTCGGCAACTGGAATTGGAATAAGTGGTTTGATGGTCGGTTTATTGATTCTGATGGTCATTGTCACAACCATGGTGGGCTTGGGACGACAAGTCATGATTAATTTCCTCAAGCGTGCGACAGGCATGATCAAACTGATTGGATCTTGGATGATGATCATGGCAGGAATATGCCTCACTCTCTACCTAACACGCCCTGATTTGGTCAGTCAGGTTTTCGGTTAATCGAGTGCCATTCGAGCATCGAACTGGTCAATGAATTCTTCTGTCTTCAAGCGCTCAAGACATGGTTTCATCCAATACACCCAAGTTAGGCCTGCCACAAGCATTGCTGTTGCGACATCCCAGACATAGTGTTGTTTGATGGTCATGGTTGATATGACGAGCATTATCCACATAATAAGGAGTAAGACGTGTGCTATTCGTAGCCGTGAAGTCGTTGGAGGATACCAATATCTGAGGACGAACACCACCTGCATGCTTTGAACAATATGGAGCGATGGCCAAGAATTCCAAGGGGTATCGATCGCATGCATGGATGCATAGAACGGTTCCCACATTGTACCTTCAATGCCATGAATGAGATGTCGCAAGTCAATTTCGACAGGTAGGAGTATGAATATTAGATTCACTCCCCAGCATGTCAACAGCATCATTTGATGAAACACTATATTTTGCCGCCACATTATTTCATTTTTACTACCGAGCCAGGCAGCTACAGGGTAATACAAGTACAGAGTCATGTAGGGGAGAATCATCCATGCGAGAAATGGAATGTCGATATCGAGTTGAAGAGTCGGGTCAAAAGCAGCCCAATCCCGTATTGATGCAAATCGATTAATGAGCGTATATGGGATTGCAGCAAACAGTCCCATTGCAGTCAATATGGCAAAGGTAACACGTCGGCCACCAAGCATCTGACGGTTACGCCAATGTGAACGCCAAATCATCCACGGCTGAGATCCCCATTTTAGGAACATAATAATTCCAAATCTGTCGATGGTGTAATACTTGTGCCGGCGTGCGAGTGTTCACACCGTTTCGTTCGATGAATTAACTCGTCGAACCACAATGTGGGCAGGCTTTCCAATCAGGCATCAAGGTTGCTTGGCATTTTTGGCAGACTGCAGCAACTGGAGGAGTTGTTGGTGTACCTGAATTGCTACCATCAATGGCTTTCTGTGCAGTTTGCTGGCGTAGGAATTCTTGCATGACTTCAGGAGTTAATGCGCCTTGCTGTGCTGCCATTTCCATCATTTTTGTCTGGATATCATTTTGCTTATCCATACGCTGGTCTTGGTGTTCTTGACTTTGTTGAATTCGATCACGCTTTCTTGCCTGTACTTGTTCAAACAATTCCATTGCCTGTGTTGTCTTGTGAGATGATTCATTCATGCGTAGATTCGATTGGCCTTGATCTCGCTTGAGTTCTGCTTCCCATACGGATTCCTGTTTGCGGAGTTCAAGGAGTTCACTCTCTGCTTGTATGGTGACTTCTCCTCGTTTCTTAGCACGTTCTACATTCACTTCACATTCAATTCTTCGCAATGTTGCAGCCTCTCGTATAGCGATACGTTGCATGAGGGCGTCTGCATTTGCTCCTTCAGTTTGTGTTGCAGAGTCGAGGTCGGCTTTGAGTCGAGCAAGCTTCTCTTGGTCTGTTTTACTGGTCGAAATAAATGCACGCAAGAAGGTGAAGCCAAGTGTGGAGAGCGTTTGACGCATTTCAACTTCAGCATGCATTTCTAGATGCTCTTGGAATTCTGAACTACGCAATTCTTCAACACTTGAGCACTTTACCATTGCAGGTACAATGCATCGTGTGGTGACTTCATGACCAAGGAATCCAATGAGTCCCGCCCGATCAAGAAGTGGTGCATGGTTCGCAAAAATGTTGAGCAGTTTTGGAATGTCTTCCTTACGCAATTGAACTCGAAGATTCATGTGGCCAGTTGCTTCTGAACCATCGGAGAGGTTTGCTGCAAAAGGAATCCACAAATCAAGTGGTCCAGTCATTGCAAACAGCATTCTTCGGTCAGTTGCAGTTGCCCCAATCATTTCAGCAATGTGTCGTCCGAGGCCTCCACCAATACTCCTGACAACCTTTTCAGTAATAATATCGCCAATTCGACCATCAATGATGAAGGCACATGCCTCATTTGGTTTCAGCACAACTTGTTGTGATTTCCAAGTTTGAATGTCGTTACCATCGACCAGTCTTGCTACGATATTTGGATTGCTTCGCCATTTAAAATTCGTCGTCATATTCACACCTTCTTTTTCTGTCGTAGTCCTTCAAGGACAGTTGATCTTGCACTGTAATAGCCACGTGAACTGGTGATCATCTGTTCACATTTTCGGATTAATGATTTCACTTCATCATCTGTTTTGTCTGAAGCAAATGCATGTTCAACACTGTTTGAAATATTCACTGCCTTTGTCATCATTTCAATAACGTCGTGGTCATGTTTGATGAGTTTTTTAAGAACCGATACTGATGCAGAACGTTGTCCTGAGAAAAAGGCGTGGGTCATTCCTGTTGGAGATTTATCAATGTCTTCAATCAAGAGATCAATTGTATTGCAACATGCTTTCGCCGTTTTTGCAATACTGATCTTTTTTTCTCGAAAGCCATTGTCATGGACATTCATAATGTGGTTTCGAGCACGTGTGCCGCATCGCTTGATTTCATCGCGAATAGCGAGGTCAGCATTTCGCCGTTTACCTTTTGTGTACCCCTCATAACCTGAGAGAATCATTTGGATACCCCTCACATAGGGAAGTACATCGAGTGGGGTGCCTACCATGTTGACCATTCTGAATTGATACGGGGCCACTTATTATGCTATCCTCAAATTGATAGTTTTTTCGAATCACTCTTCTTCCATTCTATGAGAAGTAATTTCTCTCCAATCTAAGACTCGATCGGCAATAATCTCGGCTTCTTCAGGGTCATGAGTGACATGAATGGCAGAAGTCTTTTTGGATTTGAGAACGGCTCTTGTATCGTGAGCAATTTTCCGTCGCGTGGGAATGTCCAATGCTGAAAAGGGCTCATCGAGCAACAAGAGTGCTGGTTGATTGAGCAATGCACGGACAACAGTCACACGTTGTGCCTCGCCACCCGAAAGTGATTCGATTTTTCGAGAAGAAAACCCTTCAAGCCCGACAAGACACAATTCATTTGCAATTTTTTCATTCCGCTTCTTCTTCGTGATTCTTTCTCCAATTCCGAGAGCAACATTACCTGCAACATCCAGATGGGGATAGAGAATCGGTTTCTGAAATACATAACCAACACCTGTTTGCATTGATTCTGAAAATTCTATTCCCCCTGTATCAACTGATTCTAACCCTGCAATCATGCGTAAAAGGGTAGATTTTCCACATCCACTTGGTCCAAGTAGGGCGACGATTTCATTTTCATATACATCGACATTCAAGTTTTCAAAAATAAGTTGAGAATCAAAGGTCTTGGCAAGGTTCTTCAAACGTAGTGTTGGTGCAAGTTTTTTCATCAGAAACCACTCCTTTGGTCGTGCGCTCTAAAACGTTCTGCAAGTAGAAACAATGCAAATGTGAGCAACATTAACATCGTTGCCGCAGCCATTGCAGTCGGATGAATCAAAGGGTCAAAATTTGGTCGACTCATTAATTGGTCAACGACAATCGAAAGTGTGTCCCAAGTGCCTGAACGTACGAGCAGCCAAGATGCTCCAAACTCACCGAGAGAAAAAGCAAGGGTGAGTGATCCAGCAACTACAGCCGGCCCACGTAAAAACATGAATGTTCCATGGTGCCACGTTCGTAGAGGTGATAGGTTCAACATTTTACATTGTTCAGTATATCCAGGGTCCAGTGAATGGTAAGCTGGTAACATTACCCGCACTACAAACGGGACGGTGAGGAGAACATGTGGGTAGACTGGCAAAAGAAACCAATTGAACATCTCAGGGTACCATCTTAACCCACCGAGTAGTACGCCGAGACCTACCATCAAAGCAGAAATCGCCAGGGGTAACATGCATGCTAAGTCCAATAGTTTTGAAGATTTAGACCATCCCGATTGTTCGAGCTTGAAAATCGTTGAAGCCAAAATCCATCCGAGGGGCAATGCGACGATAAGGGTGCACAACGCATAGATGATCGAGTTCGACATTGCCTCACCAACTCCCATTGTTGACAAATCTCCGCTCCAGGCATTTGACCATCCTTCAAGAGTCCACTCGTATTTGACTGAACCATTCGTGATTTTACGGGCTTGAAATGAGGAGATAAGTACTGAGACAAAAGGAAGAAGGGTAAACAATATTCCGAGGAGAATGACCAACTTAGCGAGTCTTGAGGGCGGGCCATGATGCTTTCTGACACCTTGCTCACTCAACAAAGAGAGCCGCTCTGAGTAGCGCTTTTGCAACAGTGCAGTGATCCATAATGTCAAGAGTAATATGAGGAATTGCAGTAGAGCAACCGAATAAATCAATTCACTTGACTCAATACGATATCCGGCAATACCTGCGGAAGAACCGGCTTCTGCCATGAGTGACTCGAGAGTGTGGCTGGTAGGTGCTAACCATTTCACCAATGCAAAAGAGGTGAATGAAAATAAGAAACTTAACGATGCAGCACACAGTACAGCAGGGCCTATGACCGGTATCCAGAGATTTTTCAGTCGTGAAATTCTTGTTTTACCTCCGGGAAGCATTGAAAGTTGCTCCTCCCAAGCCGGGTCGAGTGAAGATAAAGTGGGCTCGACAAATCGAATCATGAGCGATAAGTTAAACCACGCATGAGCGGTAATAAGTGCGATAAAATGCCCAGGATGTTGCCAACCTGATACTTCAGCAAACCATCCAATTACACCCTCTTCCAAGCGTAGATCTATACCGATTTTAGTGAGTATCCCATCCTGCCGAATAAGACTTAGGAACCCCATGGCTGCTACGATTGCAGGTGTGACAAATGGAACTGCTAGAAAAGCCCGTAAGAGTCTGATTCTCTTCCATTGGTGACGGCTTAAGAACCACGCAATTGGTAATCCGATGATCACTGTTAGCATCGAGGATGCAAACGCTTCAAGGAGTGTGAATCGTAGTGCTTCGCTCCCGCCATAGACGGTATCAAATCCACTCAGTGCTTGCCAAAAAGTCCAACCGGTGACCATCTTAAGTCGTATGAATGCATAGACAAAAGGTAGCATTGTTCCGATGAGGAACACAGCGACAACAAGGGTGCGGAAAGAGTTCTGGACTTGACTTTGACTCGGTTTCAACCTCTGTTTCACCGTAGCATCGGCCACGAGAATCATCCTCAGTTTATTCGAACTGCATTCTGCCAAGATTCCAGCCAATCATCCATATTTTGCTCAATAAGGTGTTGGGTAATCGCCGTACTTACGTTTGCTTGATCGGCGTGATATCGGTATCCATTCGTTTCAGGTAAGTCTGTATCATTTCGGACCGAATACATGGAATTGTAGTCAGGCATATTGCCGTTGACTTCTATTGATGTTAAGAATTCAATGAATTGGTTTGCTGCAGTTACTTCGGCAGCACCGTTGATAATTCCCGTATATTCGACTTGATGGAATGAAGCTCTTGGAAGCACTAATGATGTTGAATGGGTATAATTTTCTGAAAAATACGCTTCGACTCCAGGTGAATGGCAATACGAAACGGTAAGGTAGGCTCCACCGATGTGGCCCTCCATGTATTCACCATAGCCACCGGTGTAGTAGTTGACGTAAGACTCGGTCCATCCAGACGTGAAAATGGCTCCATTTTGGGCAACGGCATTCCACCAACTTGACATGTTACCGCTTTCGTTACCCGGTGAGTTGCCAAAGTAATCGACAGTCGCAGCCAAAAATGCTCGACCGGGCGAAGAAGTCATTGGCGAGGGAAAAGTCATCTTTCCGTTCCATTCCGCTTCGGTTAGATTCCAGAGGCTTGTTGGCACAGACATATTTGCAGCTGCTAGTGCATCCTCGTCGTAGTTGAGGCAGACATCACCTTCATCGAATGGAAGTGCAAGTGGACCATCATAGAATTCCATCGAGGTAGTGGTAAAGGATTCATTGGAGACTGAATGTTCCATCAAAAGACAGTTCTGGATTGCAGTTGGAAGATAGGTGTTATCCAATCCAATCATCAAATCAGCAAGCGGTGCAGATTTGGTAAGCATCATTTGGTCCAAGATTCCTCCAGCATCATCTGTGCGGATAAATTCAACTTGAACTCCCGTCTCATCGGTAAATTGAGCGATGAGTTCATCTGAAAAACCAGCAATGTCATAGGTCAAAATCTTCAATGTTCCATCACTTTCTCGAACCTGAATTTCTGATGTGCAGGGGTTTTCAGATTCGAGTGATTCCAGAGCCTCTTCAGATAAACAGCCGCTTACCGAAGAGGTGAGGAGTAGAGTGAAAAACAAATACGCTTTAATTTTTGAATTCATTTCATCCCCTCGATTGCAGAAAGTACCTGATGAGTTCGATCGATCAGGTCAAGTGGGTTATGAGCCAATATGTACAGTGTAGGTTCCCATCCAAAATCACCTTCATCGAGTAATACATCGATACGCCCCCCTTGAGGATTGACTGCTCCTTTTGGTGCGAGTGAAAAATTGTAACCAAGTTGTTTGCAAGCTTCCTCGACTCGTGCTGTGTCAACGCCTTTTGCCCCTAGGGGTGGGCGGATGTTGAGGATGGATACTTTACTGGAATCCAGTGCATGGGTTGCAAGTAAGACCGATGCGAGGTGGTTGGAGGAACCAAAACTTGGAGTTTCATGATGGCGTAGAGCACCATCGACAAGTGTTATGCGGCCAGGGAATGCAGCAACTTCAGAAGTCGAAGTCGCATCGATGCTGCAAGATGCTATGTTGAGCCCAACTGCAGGGATCGAATGTTCAATACGGCGCACATCCAATCGGCCTGCTGCCCATTCAAGTCGTCGTAAGAGGGCGCGTTGTTCTTGCCCTTCTTCCAAATCGAGTCCAGTCAAGGTTTTGTCATAGCGAATGGTATTGTTGCCTGTGAATTGAAATTCAACAACCAGACGTTGT
>CAJJCQ010000005.1 GCA_905182725.1 uncultured Candidatus Poseidoniales archaeon | reverse complement strand
TGTTTCAGGCTTAAGCCTCGCTGCAATCATCGTTCACATTCGCTCGAGCGATGAAGATGATGAAGCGTAAGCCTCATATTGAACAGTCATCCGACCTGTACATGCGATAACGGGGTGTTCCATCCCGACTTCTTGCCGAGATCGCATAGCCCGGTATTGCGGTGGACTTGAAATCCACTGTCCCTTGGACTCGGGGGTTCGAATCCCTCTCTCGGCGCCTTCTCTTTTTAGATGGTTTTTCCTTAGGAATGAATGGAAGAGTTCTCAAACTAAAGCACCCCTCGGTCAATCATGCGCCGAGGCCGATTCGCCGTCTTACTCGTCCTCAGCATGGCTCTTGCTGGATGTTTAGGTCCTTCAACAGCCTCATGGGGGGCGGATAACGGCGAAATTGACGTTCAATTTTCTCGTGAATCGACGACGGTGACAAGCGGATTAGGTTCCGAAAGTTCGAAAATTACAGACCTTCAAGCGATCGGCTGTGGCCCAGACTCGGGAGACCTCGGAGCAAATTATTCAACGACGGTCTCCTTCACCGGTTATCTTGCAGCAAGCCAGTTTTATTCATCTCATTCGGAATCATTAGGAGCAAGTGGACTTGATATGGGCGTAACCACAAGTGTGGCAATTGAACGCATGACTTTCCAGATGGCAAAAGATGTTGTCGATGGTGAAGGTTCGCGAATCGATGTCAAGAATTGGGATATGCCCCTTCTTCCTGAAACTGGAGCAGGCTCGGTTGACCTTGACGAAATTGACCAAGATTCAGATTCACGCTGGTATATTCTTGGACTCATTCCAACGACCGAAAACATTCATGATGGGATGACATCTTTGGATGAATGGCATCAAGCAGTGAGCATCAACGGCTATCTGGTTCAAATGAATTCAAGTGGGAATACTCAAGGATATTACAATAACTTCCAAACAGCTGAGGAAGATTGCAGTCTTGCAACTGGTTCAAACAACAATGAACGAGTCTATGTTTTTGTCACCAGCATTGAACTTGATGGAGCCACCATCAGTTCAAACGGCGAATCCGATGAAGAATGGGTCCACGGGGATGTCGCCTTCATTGGTCGAACCGGATATATTCTCTTTTTCTTGGCCTTCGGAGTCGGTGGAGGAGTTGGGGCATTCATTCTCTCAAAGATGTTCGTTCATCAAGGTGCGAAATCTACAATGAAGACATTGCTTGGTAAATCGGGCATGGCTGCAATCAAGCAGGTAAAGAAGGATGTCAAATCAGCAAAATCGTCTGGATTAACATCTCCGACTGAGCGTAAAAGTGAAGCGCGTAAGCACGCTTCTGGAAACCAACCTCAACAATCGAAGAAATCTTCTTCTGAACCAGCGCTCGCTGGCTTTGATCTCGACAGTGTACTTTCATCAGGCCCGAGCATGGGCTCAACAAACGAATTTGGTGGCAAAGGCTCGTCTGTCGTTGAAACGATTGAATCACAAGAAATGGAACGTGAAATCACTGAGCAATCATCAGTCACCTCGGCTCCAATGATGCAGTCCTCTCCACCCTCCCGCCAAACGCGTTCAAGTGTGACTTCAAGTGCACCTCCAATGCAGCAGAAAGAGCACTTTACCTCGGTAGCTCCGACTTCAAAGAAATCGTCTGGCCCTCCGAAGAAGAAATCAGTTCGTAAGCGAAAATCAGCACCTCCTCAAAAGGAACACGTGCATGAAGAAGTACAACCTGAGCCACAAAAAGAGACTCGGAAGACCTTTGAGGAATCTGAAGAAGACTTCTCAGATTTCTCATTCTGAGTGAGGCACGCAGATTTGCACAGCACCTGGTAAAACTTCCATGTTCAACGGCGTTGAGCCGATGTTCTCTCCATCAACATTAATTGCAGCCGGAGCCGGTGTTTCGATGGATAAAGTTCTGAACTTATGATAATCAACGCGTGGATGGAACACATGCCGCCCTTCATTCTTGAGCATACCAAAGGCTTTGAGCACATCTCTACGGGTCATCTTCTTCAAGATACCAACATCCATCATGCCATCATCGAGTGAGGCTCCAGGTGCTAAAGGCAACATCGAACCTCCAGTTTGGCTGTTCTGAATCAAAAAGAGCGTATAATCGCCTTTCATTTCTACGCCATCGATGGTTAATGTTGCATGACGGCGGTTGTTGGCCATGATCGCCATGAGAATACCGACATCGTATCTCATTGGTCCCATCCAACGCATTTTTTCTGCTTTAAGAGTTGAATCAACGCCAAGCCCCCATGTGACCAGGTTGTGGCTGTATCGAACTGTTCGACCGTTTTCAGAACCCGGAAGTCCATTGACCATTTCCACCCTCGCTAAGTCGAGATTTTGACGCGCACCATGAACAAGGCTGTGAACCGCTTGCTCAGTTGTTGTAAGTCGCAGATCGTTGGCCATTGAGTTGCCAGTGCCTGCAGGAATCAGGGCGAACAAATCGCCTCCTTCTGGCTTAGCATTCATTCGCCCCGTGATTACTTCAGATAGGCTTCCATCTCCACCAACAACAGCGAAGATGTCATCATCTGCTGCATGAATCTCCTGAGCGATTTCACTCAGGTGGCCGCTGTAGTCTGAAAAATGAATGTCAACATTTTTTCCTTCTTCTTCGAGTAGAGATTTGGCGTGTTCGCCAATTTCTCTTCCCTTTTTTTTACCAGCGAAAGGGTTCACCAAAAGATGAACGCGGGTATTTGCCCCTGCTTTCGTCGGTTTTTGAGTGAATACTTCTGCATAAATCGGTTTGTGTGCACCCTTTTTCTGTTTAGTGGACAGGTCAGGTTCGAAGCTAAGGGCAACGGGTCCTTGCCCCGCCTCATCGTTTGACATGCTTAGAAGAGGTAGGTGTTTGGTTTCAAACCTTCTCTACAATCGCTATGCGCTCGGATAATTTACTTTGGGTGGGAAGTCATTCATGCTGCATAATCTAGGGCATAGCGGGTCAAATATTCTTGCAATGGGCCTTTTACCTACAGTAATGGTGGGATGAAATGCAAGAGGTCTTGAACCCGACCGGTGTGGAAGGGGTATGGGGAGTCTTTGGACTGCGGATGAAAAGGGGTTCATGCAACGGGCTCTGGAAGTCGCAGAACGCGGCAGAGGCAAGGTTAGCCCAAACCCGCTTGTTGGCTGCGTATTGGTCAAGGATGGAGATGTGATTGCTGAAGGATGGCATGACCACCTCGGAGGACTTCATGCAGAACAGATGGCCATTCATGATGCAGAATCGAACGGACATTCTTCAAACGGCGCTGTCGCTTATGTTACGCTTGAGCCTTGCAATCATTTTGGACGCACCCCTCCATGTACGGAAGCACTGATGTGGGCTGGAGTCAAAGAGGTCATTGTTGCGCACTACGACCCAAACCCAACCGTCCGTGGAAAAGGAATCCAAGTTCTCCAAGACGCTGGTATTCACGTCCGACAAGGTCTGTTAGAAGCAGAGGCTGCAATCCAAATGCGTCCATTCTTACATTGGTGTCAACATCGACACCCGCTGGTGACTGTCAAAATGGCTGTGGACGCACATGGCTCAGTCGATGACCGAAGTCTCGAAGCTCAACGCTTCACTTCAGAAGTTTGCCTCGACCACGTTCATGCGCTTCGTAAAGAATGTGATGCGGTTCTGGTCGGCGTTGAAACCGTAGTCCGCGATAACCCTCAATTGACCGTTCGACGCGTAGAAACAGAACGTCAACCACTCCGCGTCATTATTGACCCGAACCAACGAACTCCAGAAGATGCACTCTTGCTGAACGATGAACATCAAACACTTGTGATGGGTAAAGAATTCAATTCCTTACCTGCACTGCTCAATCTTTTGGGCGATCAAGACATCCAACGCCTCATGGTCGAGGGTGGTCCGACAACCATTGGTAATTTTCTTGACCAAGGCTTGGTTGATGAATTCTATCTTATTCACAGTAAAGTCACGCATCAACAACCTGTGGCCTCTAACATTGACGCTGAACGCCTTTCTTCAGCAGGTCTCTCTCATACGGCTACAGAGAAATGGGGAGATGAAACAGTTCATCTCTGGACGCGCCATTAACCGAACCTGAAGAAACCTATTTGGGTGCTCGTTGAAATGGATTTACATTTTGAAAGGGCAGACAGTGTACCGGGGGATTGAACACCCATTGTACTCTTCCATAATATATTGAGGGGTTTGGAAGGACTCATACGGTTTCGTGGAAATGATATGTCGGTTCATTGTATTCTGTTAGGTTTCAAGCGACCTTCTCAGCACGATTGAGCACCCATTCAAACAGGGACTCGAGGCTTGGGGCCAAAGCAATGGCGTCAGGTGTAAGTGCATATTCGACCGTCGTTGGCACTGTTGGATAGACCGTACGATTAACCAAACCGTGGGCTTCTAATTCGCCTAACCTGCGTGTGACTGTTGTTGAAGAGGAGTCAACCTCTCTCTTGATTTCTGAAAACCTCATCGGTTTAGGATCACAATTTAGAGCGTATAGGATATGGAGCATTTTTGATTTGGATAATAGAACAAGTAATTCATTTACATGAATTCTGGACGAGTCACACATTGCACCCATACGTTCAGCTTGCACAGCAGTCATAACAAATCCCAGTACCATTATGTTATCAAGGCACAGGTTACAACATTGTTACAAGAGTCCACTTGTGACACTCACCGCCTTATGTAGGGAAGGTTTTACGCCAGCACAATGAAGAATAATTCGAATGGAAGGACGATGAAAGCGATTGCGTTTGCGAAATATGGTAAACCGACAATGCTGAAGAAAACTGAGGTGCCTTATCCACATGGATTTGATGCATCTAAAAACGTAGTCATCAAGGTTCACGCATCTTCGGTTAATCCAGTGGACAAAATACTTCTGTCTGGAGATTTAAAACTTGTTTTCCCTGTTGCTGAATTCCCTCATGTCATCTCTTATGATGTTGCAGGAGTTGTAGAAAAAGCCGATAGCAAAGGAGTATTTTCTGTAGGACAGCCTGTATTTGCTCGCATATGGGGAGATGTAGATGATGACAAGAAGACACCGTGGTTCAGAGGTGCGATGGCCGAATTTTGTGTTGCACGTACATCTGATGTTGTCACTAAGCCAGACAATATCAGTTTCGAGGAAGCCGCATCTATTCCACTCGCTGGAATGACTGCATTCCAGGTACTGAAAGAATCTGGGCTGAAAGAAGGAGACTCTGTCTTCATCTCCGGAGGGGCTGGTGGAGTTGGCACAATGGCCATTCAATTGGCAAAGCATGTATTCAAAGCAGGACTTGTAGTTACTACAGCATCAAAAGGCGAAAAGATGGATTTGTGTAAGAGCCTTGGTGCAGATGAAGTCCTCGATTACAAATCAGAGAGCTTTGTCACAGTATATGGTAACGATGACAGTACGAAATTCGATGTTTGTTTTGATACAACTGCAGAAGGTCTTGAGATGGTCAAAATCATCAAAGAAGGGGGACGAATTGTTTCTATTGCAGGAACGCCTACTTTAGATGAAATTAGGAGGATCGGAGGAACTGCCTGGATACTCAA
>CAJJCQ010000004.1 GCA_905182725.1 uncultured Candidatus Poseidoniales archaeon | reverse complement strand
AATCTTCATAGAAGAAACCGAAATATTCGCTGCCATCACCCAATCCATCACCATCGGTATCACCGACTTTCGGGTTGGTGGAATTGTAACCATTGAGCGTTTGAGACTCATATCGATATTCATCTAAGTTCGTCCAGAGCCGTTCCAAAAATCCATCACCTGCTTGGTCGAGATCGATTCCATCACCATCGGTATCAAAAATTGAATCCCAAGGGTCGGTCGGGTCTAATCCATTGGCAACTTCCCAACCATCTGGCATTCCATCGTTATCGGAATCATTGGCACCAGGGTTCATCAATTCGAGATTTGCATATTGCCCAGGTGAAGAGCCAGTGAAGACTGTGGTATTGCCGTCAACTGTGATTGTTTGCACGGTGACAATTTCTCCAAATACATCTTCTTGATTCTGGAAACCATATACCGCAGAATAATCTCCCGAAATCGCCCAAAGACCCTTTTGAGAGCCGATGAGAATTTCATCACCAGTTGTATGGAGTGAGTAGACGTTATTGTAATCACGAACATATTTCCCATCAACGCCAGGATGTTCAAGCAATCCACCGTATGTAATTGAGTTGTCAACAAGATTCATCCTGTGGACTCCAGAAGGTGTACCAAACCACAAAACCTGTGCATTCGATTGAGTAGGACCAGCGAGAGACATCGTTCGGACGTTTGCAGGATTGGCAATCATACCGAGTGAGAGAGAACGTAGTTCATCAATCGCTGTTGGGTAAGGAGTGACTTCGGGCGTGTAATAAAATCTCCATGTCGGTTCAAAAGAACCACGTGCTGTGCTTGTTTCTCCGAATAACAATCCTCGGTCTGTACCAACATACAGAGTATTGTTGCCACCGCCAGCGGGGCCGTGTGCAATTCCAGTCACCGTAGCTTCGGATTGACTCAGTGCTGTGTAGAGTCCTGTTGCGAGTTCATAGTTTTGTGCGATTTGAGAAGAAGAGGTAACTCCGAACACAGCGCCTTCACCAGATTGACCTAAGCCAATGATGTGTTGGTTTTGACCATCGAAGTTCAAAAGCGAGAGAGCGAAGATTTCGTCCGAGAGTGACCAGTCCCAAGTGGCAAGTGGACCGAGATTACCATCTGCTTGCAGAGGAGCAACGGCTAAACCAATGTTGGTTGCAATTGCGAGTGCATAGGATACATCTTCAAGAGAGAGAAGTAAAGATTCATGCAACTCGACGCCTTGAGGCATCCAGTGGTCAAAACTCACCATTTGGTCATAGTCAAAAACCGTCAAACCATAACGAGTTGTTGCATACAGCATAGTACCGTCTTCATCGAGATCACGAACATCGTGATGAATAAGACTCATTTCATCTTCTTGTGCAGTGAAACTCAACGGTATGTATTGATGAGTATCGAGTTGATTGCCAAGCAATACCGATTTCATGCCAGGGAGTACAGAATTCCCATTATCGTCATGAACAAAGTATTCTTCAAGAGTCGAAAGTGATTCACCTAAAGCCAGCGCTGTCAGAGTACGACTTACATCGGGTGAAACGCCTCCATCACGGTTCGCATCCCAGCCATCAGCATCCGGGTCCAATAGAGCGTTCGTGCGGTTCAAAGGTTCAAGACCAAAGTGAACTTCCCAGCCATCAGGAATCCCATCTCCAAAAGAAGGGAATAAACGGCGAATAGAAAATCCATCCCAATGATAGCGGTCAGAATCTGCAAGCAGAGGATCGGTACCGAGCCAAAGGTCTTCATCGATAACCATGGAAGCATTTTCGGTACATGCGGCAAGTATATTCTTGAAGGTTGCATTTTGTCCTGTCGCAATAAATGGCCAATTCTTGAACACTGAACCATCTGGTAAAGAAGCCGAACACCACATCCCATCCAATTCAGTGGTATGGTTCAATGGCGCCCCGAAAATATATTCTTCGGGCGAGGAAAAACGTTCTGTAATGGAAAGTACACCGTCACGATTCACGTCAAACCCATCCTCATCGGGGTCATCATACACATCAGAGCCGTTCAAGGGGTCAAAGTTTTGACATTCATACTTCAGAGAAAAAGAGTTGTAGCCACCGACACGCTCGCACATGTATGCCTCATATCCATCAGGCATTCCATCACCATCTGTATCGGACATACGAGGGTCGAGATAACTTCGTTCACCTTCTTCATTGACAGTACCTGTTAATCCACGCGGGAATCCAGGAGATGTACAATTTGCAGGATAAGGCCAGCAAAATTCTTCAGTAGCGTTCAAACCATCATGATCTCGGTCAACAAAAGCATCTGATGCATTGTTATTATCCATACCTTGCATGATGATAGAACGGCCATCGACTGTGCTCCAATTCATCCATGCTTCGAACAAGTTTTCATGAACATCTGGAATTTTATCACCATCGGTATCTGTCGTAGGGGGCTTGGAACCGTCCGTCGAATCCGGGTGGAGGTTTGAAACCGGCGAAACCGCAGGAAATTGCGACATGAACAGGAGACTTGCAACAACGGCAAGTGTGGTTAGAAGAGTGGTTAAACTACGACGCATTTTGAGACCAGCCTACAAAGCATACGCTTCGCAGATGTGTAACCCTCCCAAGACACTTATGAGGATGATGGAGCGATGTTCGGACAATTCTAGATTCAACAACCACTGAAACTTCACCATCACGAACGAAAAAGGTATGTGCACCTTAGAACTCGAGTCAGAAAAACACCGTATTGCATCGAACCGATGCGGTTTCTTCAAAGGCCGCTCGCGCTCCGTGATAAATGATTGAGATGGCAATGACACTCACGCATCTTGGAACAGGCAGTCGTGGGAACGCGACTTTGCTTGAAACTGAGCATGCCAAAGTGTTGATTGACCAAGGATTTAGTGGAGCACAACTTGAAAAAAGACTGGGGCGTCTGAATATTCACCCTACTGAAATTGATTTCATGTTCATCAGCCATCATCACGGCGACCACGGCGGTGGGGCTGCTGTCGCACAGAAGCGTTGGAAGATCAAGGTCCAAGCAAATCACAGAACTGCTGAGGAACTCGGCTTAATCCCAGAACTCACTTACTATTTCGAATCATTAGACATGATTCGTGTTAGCCAAGACCTCGCAGTCCTCCCAGTGCCAGTTCCTCATTCTGGTGCAGACAATGTCGCCTTCATCGCCAGCCACAATGGAGGCCGAGCTGCAATCATTACTGACCTCGGCTCTTGGACCGATGAATTGGTCACCCATGTTCGAGGGTGTGAACACATTGCGATTGAAGCAAATTATGACCATGACCGATTGATGAACGGGCCATACCCTTACTCACTCAAAGACAGAATTAGCGGAAGAGGTGGCCACTTGTCAAATGACCAAACTGGACAGTTTCTCGCACAAGTTTGCACCCCAGAAACCAAGAGCATTTCATTGACACATTTGTCCATAAAAAATAACCAACCACACCTGGCTGAATCAACAGTCTTGTACCACATTGATGAAGTCTTTACTGGGGATATCTCAATCTCACTTCAAGATGGACCTGAATGCTCACACTATATTGGCAAGAATGAACCAATTGAGGCATCCAACACCCTCAATCCGAGCCATCAGTAATCACTCAAATCACCCCCCTATGGGGGGGTGTTAGGGTCAATGGCTAAATGATGCCAAAGGGTGTGCCATCTGTGAACGCACAGTCAAGCACAGTTTCGCACCCGTCCCTTCGCCGGGACCAACGTGGTGTGAGCGAAGTGCTTGGTGTTGTCATGATGCTGGCCATGGTAATCACCATCATGGGTGGAGTGTGGGTATTTTTGAACCCATACATCGGTGATTTCGAAGACAACACAAATTGGAACAGTGCCAATGGAATTGCTGAACGGTTCCAAGACCGCATCGATGTTGCAGGAAGTGCTCCAGAAGGAACGGGTATCCGCCACACACTTGCACTGCAATCAACAATGATTCAGCCAATTGAAAAAGTCGAAACATGGACCATCGCCGCTGATCTGACCCCTTACGATTCTGTGATTGTTCGAAACGTAAATATTTCCACGATTGGAGTTTATTCAATGAATGAGACGGCTCGCAGCATGAGCATTGAGACGGAATCGAGTATCGAAAACTATGCCTTTGATTCTTCGCATCAAGAGGTGCTCATCAACCATACTTCATCTCGTCAGCATTGGATTTCAGTGACGGTTTACGATGCCGATGGTATTGCAATTCACCGAAGCGTCACCTACATCGTTTCAGGGATTCAAATCACGACATCCCTGGGAATGGGCGAACATCAAATCGCTTTGATGAACGATGCACGTGTGGAACGGTTCCCGAATGAACCGTGGCGTGTCACACAATATCCAAACCTCGAAATTGACACGCTTGTCAACGGTGAGTTCCGACTGTCATTGGTTCTCAATGATGTACTCATTAACGGTTCACTCGGTTCTGGAAATAACATTGGTATGAACATGATTTCACTCGGGCCAATGACGCTGTTCACTGGACATGCATACAATGTCAAATTCACGGTCGATAATGCACTCAACGATATGATCACTCCTCAATACCATGAGCGAATGCTCGACGAGTACACGTTGAACAGAGCATCAGGAACTTTGGACACCTATGTAGGATATGCTCCGTATTTGCGAGCAAGTGGTGCTGACGGTTTTACCGTTGAAACTCAAGGCGCCCAGTTATTCTTAGAAGTCGATGTCAAGCGAGTGGAGGTTTCAAGATGAGGTCCGCTCTCTTACGAGATGAAGAAGCAGTTTCTGCAGCAGTGGCAACCGTACTGTTATTCGGTGGAGTCCTCTCGATTATCGCCATGATGATGGTTTCAATGATTCCCGTGATTGAAGAGTTGGAAGGCTCAATCGAACGGCATGACATGTCATCGCAAATGTCGCTTTTAGCACATCAAACTGCAGCACTGAGTGAAACTGGGATGCCGGGTGACTCGACTGAAATTGAATTGATCCCAGTTGATGGAGCACTCAATTGGAACATGATGCAGAGCAGCATGTGGTATTCGGCCACCTGGGTTGATGACACGAGTTTCCGAGTCCAAGGAGCCCTTGACTATGACGATGAACTCAGCATTCGCCATCCAGAATCAATGAACACGGCTGTTTGCGTTGATGACCTGCGACTTGGACCTGCAAACCCGTACATGTTCACCATCCCAGAATGGGCAGAGAGTGTCTCGATGACAGCTTCACCCGGTCTTGCACTGCCACTCGGACCAATTGAAATTGAAATTTGGAATCAGTCGGTCAAACAATCGGAACTCAACCTCATGGTTGACGGAATGTATACCCTTGACACCAGTGCTATGGGCGAAACAGTCATCCATTCGTCTCATCAATTACATCTGCTCATTTCCATCGGCTCAGGAGGAACTGCCCTCATGCAAGCAAACGACCCAAGCCCTATTGATTCCACAGGATCTTCTTGGTCACTCCCCTTACCGAGTGGCAACAGTCAAATCCATGTCGTCAGTGAAGTCGCAAACCAAATCATTGTCACCAATCAAACATCCACCTCATACTATGCATTACCATCGAATCAAAACCGTGTTGGTGTGACGTTCAATCATCAATTCGCTCTCGATGCGGCTGAAGTGGTACACATAACGACAAGTTCCCCATCACGATTAGTACTCCAAACCAATATGGAAGCAGATGTTGGACAAATTGCTTGGCCCAGTGTTGATGGACAATATCTTGGGCATTCCTTTGTCACTCCTTCACTTGAAGGGGAAGTTCTGTTCACCAATCCTGGACTTAACAGTGTCACGGTCACTTGGAGAGGAGGAGGACTTTCTGTTGCCCCTAACCAAACGATGGTCTTTGATTGGCCACCAGCAGAAGTCGAAGGTGCGCCAATGCTTGATGCCAACGGTGACATTTTCGTATCTTGGAGAAGTGATACCAATGGTTCAGGATTGCAAGTGATTCCAGCAGACGATACGGGTGCATTATCCGGCCAGTTACACACGCTTCACATCGATGGAGTGAATACCAACCAAGTTCATCTTGCTCGAGCAGGAATGGCTGCGGATTGGAATTTGACTGGAAGTACAAATCAAAATGGTACTCTTTTCGACACAGATACGCAAGAAACTTTGAACCTCAACCAAGGAATCAACCAAATCAACATCGAAGATGGACATGCACTGCGATTGTACCTTTTGCGAGGCCAAGATGGACTCGTACAAGTTCATCACGACGGTGCTCAGCGTTGCCTATCGATCAATGTACAGGCAAGTGGCTGGATCGCATCGCAACTTCCTTGGGAATCAATGAGTGGAAGAAGCCAAGTCGACCTGCAAAGAGCCTGGAAAGAAGGAACTCACCCCGCAAGTATGCAAATCACCTTGATTGGAGTAAATGGTCCTTCAACTCATGCAAACCTAGGAACAGTGTGGGGCTTTCACCTCTCTCGCTTGAGTTATGAATTTTCATCGTCCATCATGGGAATGGAAGTGGCCTATGTTGGCGGTGCTGTCGTAACCAACCACCCTGAATTCAAATCATACATTGTGGTCGCCCCTTCTGACCGAGGTGGGCCCGGCCCGAGATTTGCAGCAACCATTCCGTCACTCCATCCAACTCAAGACAGTGTAAGTGGTGCAGGTACTATGAATTTAGATATCGAACTTGTTGACCGTTCGTCACTGGCATCAGCAATTGCCTATGAAGTCCGACGTGGATGGTCAAAACCGTATGGAGTGGCCATTGCCGATGCTTCAGCAGACGGCCTTGAATCAAGTGAGGATTGGACAATCTACCCAGGCAGAATCGATTTGCTCACTGACTATGTAGGATGGGTTCCCGACCCTTCGTATGCCACCACCGAAGCAGTTTGGCACACGAATGGACAACCGATTCAATTCACTTTACAAATGTCAACACTGAATGCCCATATGACTGAGGTGATTTCATGAAGAGAGATGCACTGAAGCAGGATGAACGGGCAGCTGCAACAGAATTGGGATATATTTTCACGTTCTTGCTTGGAGTATTGCTTCTTACCATGTTCAGTTTGTGGGCCTATGATATTGAAACGGCAACACGAGAACGGTGGAATATAAATGCAATTCAATCCAACCTTGACGATATTGCGGCAGCAGTTGAAAGAGCAGATGAAGCAAGCCGAATGGGTTCGGTAGAATACGCTGAAAAGGTCACATGGAGATCAACTGAGGCGGATGAACATCGTATGACTCTTGTCTTGACGGATACCACTGTTGAATTGATTCACAACGGAGGAACTTTAGATTCAAATGTATCAATATCAGGCACGGGTGCTGGAGGCCATGGGGGAAGTGTTGTTCTTGCTGGAGTGACCTCTGTATGGATTGTACATTCCGATGGAATTACATCTCTTGAATACGATCGACCTCAGTCGAATTATTGACTCATCGGCGCATAACTGCAGAATGGACTTGTGCTTGCACTTCACGCATCCTTGACTTTGCACCGAGTTCTCTAAACACAGATAAAGCACGTTGTAAGTATTCCATACGACGGGGTTTATCCGGTGCAACCCCACCTAAACGTGAGAGCAGTTCTCCGATTTGCATACGCAAGTCATTTGCTTCAGCAATAACCAATGCTTCACGATAATGTTCCATTGCATCTTCGGCTCGACCTGAGTCCTGTAGAACTTCACCGAGCAAAATCATGATTTCAACCAATGAGAGCAAATCACCTGCTTCACTCATTGTTTCAAGTGCTGTTGAATAATGATGTGATGCGACATCTGCATCCCCTACCTTAGCATAATATCGTCCAAGAACAGCTTGTGCACGAGCATGGAGTAAAGCATCATCTCCGCCATCCGTATTCTCGAAGGCTTGGAGTGCATGGATTCGAGCCCGGTCAATTTCACCAAGTTCAATGAATGAACGAGCAAGAGTCAGTTGTGTGCCAATGAGTTCGGTGTCGTTTGAACCCTTGAGGATAGCCTCGACTTCGCCATATGCTTCCAATGCCTTTGGAATGTCATTCTTTCGTCGCAGCAAATAACCCATGTTATTGTATGAACGGGCAGCACCTTTTGCATCTCCAAACTCAATAAACTTCTCAAGTGCATCATGATGCATAGTGAGTGCTTTGTCGGTGTCTCCTTGTTTGAGAGCGATATCAGCTAAAGCAGAGAGAACTTCAGCATCAAGGCGTGTTACCTTCGAAGATGTACCAAGTGTTTGTGATGAAAGGAAGATGGTCTCTGCTTCAGCAAATCGTCCGAGGAGGACGAGAATTTCACCACGAAGTTGCAACACTCGCATTTGAACTGGAATATCGAGTGATTCCAAAGAAAGACTTTCAATCAAACTGAGCAGTTCCATGTGGCCCTGTGCGATGAGGTCTCTTCCTTCGTCTGCGATCAGTAATGCTGCATCGCCACCTTCTCCGGAGCGAATCAGGTGATAGATTCGCTCAATGGTAATACCTGCTGTGAAATTCTGCTTTTGATACCAAGTGTGACACTTGGTATGGAATTCTTTCTTGGTATTCTCATCAAGGCTCCGCAAGAGGAATTCTCGAATCAAATCGTGAACATCGTAGGTATCAATATCTCCCTGACGGGCAAGCCCTTGTTCAACCAATGAATCGAGTTCATCGGTATCCAATCCTTGTTCGGCCAGCGCACTCAGAAGCACTGGCTCTCGGTAAATGGCAAGTGCAGAAAGTACACGCTTTTGTTCAGCACTCAACTTTGAAAAGATTTCAACGGTGACGTAATTTTCCAATGTTTCGTGGAATGCACCTGCCGAAGCACCTCGATTAATCAGTTCCAACACCAAGGGGTGACCACGTGATAGACCGTGAATGTGCAGCCATTGTTCATCACCGAGGTCTTCGAAACTACTCAAAAGTTGACGGCCAGCATCCGAATCAAGCCCATCAAGTGGGAGAACTAAACTTGCAATTCGACCTTCAGCATCCTTTGCAGGGACGACTGGTTTGAAAGAACGTGAAAAGATAACCAGCCCAATTTCTTCCTCACTTCCAAGTAAAGCAAGTGACATTGCTTGAAATGTTTGATGAAGAGTGGTATCGGCAACTTTGTGGAAATCATCGATGACAATCAATGTTGGAGTTCCTTCGAGGCAGTCAACGAGTAATCGTGCCGCATCTGCAGGTTGTGGAACAGGAGTTGCAGCCAGATAATCAGAAAAGCTTGAGTCGCCAATATCCGATAACCAATCGGCAACAGCCTCAAAAAAGGAGCGTGAACCTTCCCAATCTTGACATCGATGGTACAAGAGATTGCGTCGATGCATAAAGCGTTCAATGAGTTTTGATGCAATGGTTGTTTTACCAATGCCAGCAATACCAGGCACCAGTAAAGTAGTCGCACGAGCATCAATAAGACTCGCCATATTATCCATCTCTTTTTCCCGACCATAGAAATGTCGTAGACGAGGCAGATCACCGAGTGATGTCACAAGTTGCTTTTCAACATGTTTTGAAAGGTCTCTCTCGACCAAGTCAGCAGACAATGTACGGGTATCCAAGACACAGTTCTCATCCATGTAACGAATGATATCAACAGGTCGCATCGAGAAGTTAAGATGGTCATTGAGTTCACCTAAAGTTGAATGAATGATTACTCCATCATCCATGATACTTCTTAATTCGAAATTCCGGAGTCTTGACCATGTGTCTTCGGAAACATTGATCCCAGAATCTGTCAAGAAATACGCTTTACGTTTTCGAGACACACCTGAAACGTGTGCTTGTCGTTCAATCAAAAGACCTTCATCTTTCAATCCTGCAATGGCCCGAGGAACATTGGACCGAGCGATAGCCACCGCATTGGCAATCCCCATCTGTGAAAGGGCAAATGGTACTTCGACACTGCTCTTGAAATCAGAGTAATCAAGCAAATGCAAGAGTATTCTCTCTTGGACACCGGGTTTAGGTTGAAGAGCCATATTCTTATCTCCCTCTTATCTCCTCTTCAATACTTCCGATTCAGTGAGCCGTAGATGCTTCACTGGTTTGGAGTATAATTTGGATCTGGAACCCAATTATTTGATTCAGCATCCCAAATCCATCCAGGATGTTGCGCAGCCTGTGGAGCAGCAGCCACTTGTGACTGTGCCGGAACTGGAGTCATTGCCACTTGTGATGATGGAAGAGCTACTGGATCTTGGCGAGTTTTGGTCCAAGCATAGGGGTCAACAGCCTCTTTTTCCTGTGAAGCAAGCAATTCAGCCGCTTCATCAAGATCCTCATATTCGACTTGCAGGAAGAACATTCCAACGCCCAACAGAAGGATGATACCAACAATAATCGCTGCAATCAATCCAATATTGGAATTGGAATCTTCACCATCTCCAACACTTAATTGGAACAAAGCATCTGAGTTTTCACCCGGAAGAGCAAACACTTGGTCATCCATTTCAAAGATGATATTACGTGCACCCTCATTACCGGAGAGTTGGCTGCTTGAGATTTCCATACTCCAAGTCGCATCAGCCTTGACACGAGTTTGGTTAATACGAACACCGCTCAAACTATCATATCGAGCTTCAACAAGACTGTTTGGCAATCCTTGACCGCTGAAGTAGGCAGGATTCGATGAGTCCAGTGGACCAGTTCCTTCTCGAATAACGTTGAATGAAACTTCAACAACAACGATGTTGATTTTGTAGGAATATGCAACAGAGCCATAGGAATCTCTTGCTTCAAACATCAAGCCAACGAGTGACCATTCCGAGATATCATTGGAAAGACCAGACACGTATGCTGGGTTGTATTTCACAATACCCTCTGAACTGAAGGTGAGATAATTCCCATAATCATCATCATCAAGGTTCGTCAAATCATCATAGACATCGAACACAAGTCCATTGGTACTGCTGGCAGTAGGACCATCTGGGTCGGAGAAGTGGTTGGTCAAGTCGATACTGATTCCACCGTTACAACGGTCTTGTTTTGTTGGGTTTGAATCGCAGAACAAAGTCATTGTACTTACCCAGGTGCTTGAATTGAATTCTGGAATCAGATTGTCTGCATCACTTGGGTTATCGATTGTAATACGGATACGTTCTTCATTCGAGAAATCCATTCCATCCCATGCTTTGATGAGCAATTCATATTGTTGGTCGTGAATGAGGTTTGAAGTATCCCAAGTGGTATACCATGCTCCATTTTGAGCAAAGGTGGTAACTGGGTTCGGACCATTATTGATCTCGGCACCACTTGCCAAATCAAAGATAGAGATTTCGACTCGAGTTACAATTCCATCGTTGTCCAAAGCGACACCTTGAATCAATTGAGTTTCACTGGCTCGAAGAATATCGGAGTTCAATGGTTCACTCAGTTGAACAAATGGAATTGCGTTGTCTGTGTTCACGCTGATTGAACGGCCCTCATAGGCACAATCCATCCAACCGGTCTTAATGTTACAGAAATCACTGTCAGATGCCCAAATTCGGAAATCATAATCACCTGTTTGCAAGTCTTGGAAAATCCAATCGTATGCCCAAGCAGTTGAGCCTGGAACATTGAAATTCGCAGTGTAGTTATTCGGTCCATTGATTTCAAACCAAATGGAGTTGATATCACTGCCCCAAGTACCCGAGTAAGGGTCACTCGCAGTGCCAGTGAACGTTACTTTGCCATTGTCGTGAGTTGTACCATCATTTGGCGTGTTAACCAAAATACTTGGTGCTACGAGGTTGAGTTTGTACTTACGAACTTCGACAGGAGAGTAATCCAATCCGTCGTATGATCGGACACGGAAGGTAACATCGCCTTCACCCTCTGGGTGAGCAGACATTTCCCAATCAAAAGCCCATGTTTTGAATGGATGGTTGGATTTCGTGATTTCGCCACCTGAACCCGAAGAGTCAACAGCGGAATACCAATCTGTCGAACCTGCAGGTTGAACTTCAACACGCTTAATCAATCCAAACTGGTTTTGATATGCGACGTAATCGACGGGGTAAGGTCCCGAAATCCCGTCCCATGAAGAGCCGGTTAGAGCAACTGTTGTTGCAAACGAGAATCCATCATTTTGAGTGACTGTAACACTCGGTTTGAGGTTATCAAGATTAATCACATCATCGATTGAACCACTGAGGACAAAGTCAAATTCTTTCTGTCCCTTTCCGAACATGTATGCCTCGACTGAGTAAAATGGCAACTCACGGCCACCTGTACAATCGAGATCTTCAGAATCTACTTTGGTATCTCCATCGTTATCATAGCCATCAGCACATGAATTTTCATCGATGAACACGGGGTTTCCTTGGCCGTCTGTCACTCCTGGGATTTGCACATTACTTTCCCCAACCTTGTGATTCCAATTTCGGTCGAGTAAGAAATCAGACGGTAGAGAGACTTCAGGTGTAAATCCAAAGGCATCTGTGGTAAGTGTGTAAAGAGGTAAGCCGGTTGCGTCTCGGATGACAACGGTTGCGTCAACAACGTTGCTGTTCTTGGCTTTGACTTGATAGCGAACCAATTCACCTTCTCGCACTTGACTTCCCCAAGCGGAGTTTTGATTTTGGACGTGAATCTTAGATGAATCGAAATTCTGCAAATCTGCATAAGAGAAGACGGTTGAATTGTCAATCACTTCGAGCGCCATTGGCATGAATGCTGGAGGCAT
>CAJJCQ010000003.1 GCA_905182725.1 uncultured Candidatus Poseidoniales archaeon | reverse complement strand
TCTGTTACTAGCGTGGCTTTTTCGCGAATCCAACACACATACCCGTCTTTTTCAAACAGTCGTGGGTGCAAGGCTACTGTGGCATATTCATGCATCTTCACAGGAATAAATTGCCCAACTGGGATTTTCCCACCGTGAGCTATTAATCGATTAATGGCGACATCAATTGTTCTTTTCGAGAAGTTCGAATTATTTCGACCCGTTCTCAAGTTCCTGATGTAGATTTTATCATTGGTTACATCGAATATTGAATACTTGGATTTGCCAGAATAGGAGTGGTAGACTGATTTGTGCTGCGAATAGAGAACAGCTCTCTGTTCAATCAGACTCCAGAAATCTTCTTTCGAAATGCTGAGCACTTCTTTATCCGACCGTAGGACCATGAGTTCTTTTTCAATCATTTCTCGCTGCATATTCATATGCGCAAGTTTTGCGTGTGTTCTTTCAAGTTCTACTAATTTCATTTTAATCATCTCTGCTTTTCGATCGGTTGGTTCATTGTTCGAATTGGTTTGAATGGCCCCTTTAATGATTGAACTACGTTCACCTGTGGGTATTTTCTCCCACAACCTCAATGTTGCATCATCAAGCCAAATATTCACTTTCTTGCCCATGACTTAGCCAAGACCTGCCACCTTAATTAAACTAACCCGTTGAGAAAGGGGTTATGCTTACTTGCGGAGAAACATTCGTTGATATACTACAAACTGAAACGCTATTTCATGGCATTAACTTGCAACATCGGCGCTGCTGGCAAAGCATTTCGATTAAAAATCGGAATGGCTTCGGTATTTGGAGGAGTCGTTCTTGGGATCTTGGTGGCACTTGGTGTCCTCTCTTCTCCGATATTTTGGCTCCCTGTAGCTGGAGGTATCCTTGGCGGTGCATTCTCTATTTGGGAAGCACGTGCTGGCTGGTGTGTCGTGCGAGCAATGGGCTTCAAGACCGCAATTTGAACTTCATTCTTCTTCAGTTGAGGTTGAAAGTTGTTTGACCGTACGGGGGGTTGACGCATCTGGTAACTCAGCAAGTGTTCGTTGTGCTCCTTCGGTAACTTTCAATTCCTCTAACCGCCGGCCACTTGGAACAACACTGCTATCATAGGAACCTACTGCCTCATTATAGGCGCCAACAACCGTGTTAATACCTCGTCCCATTTTGGCCAAATCATGACTGAACTTGGAAACTCGATCGTAGAATTCTCGCGCCCTGGAATGAATCTCTTTGGCGTTCTCAGCCAGCGATTGTTGTTGCCAGTACAAACCAACCGTTCGCAATAAAGCGATCAATGTCACGGGTGTGACAATCAAAACATGCTTACTAAAGGCGTATTCCTGAAGGGATGGTTCGTATTCAAAAGCAGTTGAAAGAATCGGTTCTGCTGGAATGAACATGACCGTGAAATCGACGCCTTCAACCAAACGAGGGTAATCGCGTTCAACCAGGTCATCGATGTGTTTCTTCACTGCTTTCGCGTGTTCTTTCATTTTAACAGCACGTGCGTCGCCATCATCGAGTTCAAGTCCATCCCAGTAGGCTGCTAATGGTACTTTGGAATCCACGGGAATAGAGCCACCATTGGGAATCTTTGCCAATAAATCAACGCGAGCGCCGCCTTTGCCTGATTTGAGTGTTACTTCGATATCGAAATCACAATGTTCGAGCATGCCTGCTGCTTCTGCAATGTTTTTGAGTGCTACTTGACCCCAATTCCCTCTGGCTTTTACCGAACCCCGCAAGGCTGTTGAGAGTTGAACGTTGGTATCACGTAAATCGACCGTTTGCTTGTGTAACATCTCTGCGGTTCGCTTGAGTCCTTGATAGGCACCTTCACGCTTCAATTCCATTTCACTGGTTGCTTTCTCAAGTTTCTCGAGATGTTCCTTAATTGGTGTGACCAGTAACTCGACTTCTTTTTTGCGGGCATCATGATCTTTGACAGCCTCGGTTTCAACTTTTCCAAGTCGCTCTTCAGCGAGGAGAAGGAAATCTTCAGAGTTTTGACGAGCGGCGTTGGTTGCAAGTGTTTTCATCTCAGCCAACATCAATTCTTTACTTTGTGAAAGAGCGGTTGCTTGGGCTTCAGCACGAATAGTGACCTCTGAAACTTGTGCTTCAGCACGGATGGTGATTTCTGCAATTTGAGCCTCTGCACGTACGACCTCGTTTGCGTAACGGTTCTTCGCCAAGAGCCATCCTATTCCAATGCCAAGTGCGGCACCGAGTATCATTAATCCGTATTCAGCTATGCCGGCCATGTTTTTAACAAAGCGTCGACACTTCTTGAAGACATTGGCCAGAGTTGAGCGAAGAGCTCAATCACTTACCACGGTTGAGGTTTGCCTTGAGGGAAGGTCGCAACTTCTCTGCGCCCTTACCCTTGTTGTGCAGACCACGTCCTCGCTTTCCAGCTGAGGTCTTACCACGGTAAACACGTCCACGGTGGGACTTGTTTCCGTTTGCTGCACTGAACACGCCGAGTTGCTTGTCAGCGATGATTGAAGGGTGGTGTGTGTCGAGGAGAATTACTTCGTAGAACTTGTGCTTACCGTCTTGTCCAACCCAGTAGGAGTTGAGAACTTCCATGTTCGGGAAGTGACGTGCAACACGCTCTTCAGCCATGCGTTGCGTGTTCTTTGCCATGGTGATCTTCTTGATACCAGCCTTACTTGGCTTACGCTTCATGTGAATCTTACCCTTTCGAAGTCCACCACGGCGGATTCGAGTTCGGATGACGACAACGCCTTGCTTGGCTTTGTAGCCCATACGACGAGCTGCGTCTATTCGAGTAGGACGTTCGATCTTACAGTTGACCGGTTCACGGCGCCATTGAGCCATACGGGTCTGGCGGAACATATGAGGCACAGCCTCTTTTGGTTGCTTCCAAGTGTCACGAACATGTTGATACAATCCTCGAGTCATAATGAACACCTGCGCTTCTCAGCATCCTGCCGACTTAACTCCCCTTTATGAGTCTGTCCACGCGTCAACGGTCTTCCATTCCGATGTAAAACGCGTGCTGCTGTCGTTTTTATCTTGGGATTTTCATTCAATTCGCAAGCCTTCTGCTTGAATTCCACGCCATCCGCCCCAAAGAGAAATTGCATTGCTGTAGCCCATTTCTTTGAGCGACTTAGCAGCTATTGCGCTTCGGAAGCCGCCGCCGCAGTATAATACAATCCGTGAATCATCGGAGAGTTCATGCTTTTCAATGTCGCGTTCAAGTACACCTTTTCCGACATGAACGGCGCCCGCCAGATGGCCGTTTTCGAACTCATGCCGTTCCCGGACATCCAATACAGTGAGGGGTTTTCCATCATCCATCATCACTCGCAGTTCCTTTGCTTCGCATTCAGGAATTTCTGCGCGTGCTGCCTCGACAATTGCAAGGAATTTCGGACTATGCTTTTTGGCCATAGACCTGCCAGTGAGGATAGCCTCATGAGTGCTACGGCCCACGCCACTTCATGGCAGGACAGATTACGGGGAGAGATGCTGTACTTGCAGCCCTTCGTTCTGAGGAAGCCATTGAGATGGTTTTAGTCGACCGCGAAAAGGACACTGAGGAGATTCGGAATCTGTGTGAACAACACAACATTCCTCTTGAAGAAGGTTCAACCAACGACCTTTGGAGAATGTCTGCTGATGGTTTTGTGGACGCATTGGCTTTGACCGGGCGTATCCCCGCTGGAGACTTGGATGAGGTTTTGGAACGTGGAGGAACGATCTGGTTTTTCGACGGCGTCACCTATTCAACCAACCTCGGGTTTGCCATTCGATGTGCAGAAGTATCAGGCGCTGATGCTGTTCTTTCGAACGTATCCAAAACCCATGAAGAGCGCCGAACTATTCGTCGCTCGAGTATGCGTGCAGACCGATTCATTCCTGTTGTCTACAGTACAACTGATGAGATTCTCGAATCTGCCAAAACACACAATGTTCGAATTATTGCGGTCGAAGATGTCGGTACACATGGACCCTGGGATGAGGATTTGACCGGCGATGTCATGCTGGTTGTTGGAGCAGAAAAAGAGGGCATCAGTGAACAAGTCTTAGCCGCAGCAAATGCTTGTGTGTTGTTGCCAATGGATGGGTTTGTACCTTCTTACAACCTGCAAGTTGCAGTGAGTGTGGTAGCAGTTGAAGCGCTTCGGCAGCGGAATCTAAAGAAAGAGTGATACTACCTTTTTGACAATATGTTCAAGCGGATTTAGCCCAAAATGCTTCGATATCACTGCTTTCAGTCAATGGACCTATGTGTCGGTCAATCATCACACCTTTACTGTTCACGAGAATCAGAGTAGGGGTGTTTTTGATGTCCAAAGATTTTGCAAGTTCAGCATTCGCAGAAAAGGGAGTGTCCACAGTGCTGTCATCTTTACTTTCATTCACTTGAAGATGCCAATCCTCGAGTTTTTCATTATCTGAATTATCGGTTGAAATAATAATGTATGTATACTCAGAAAGTTGGTTATCGACAGCATGAATGGTCGGTCGACATTGACTGCACCATGAAGCAGAGAAGTGGAGAATGTAGGGGGTGCCGAGAAGGTTGTCAGATGAATACGTCGTTTCATCATCAGCAACGACAGAAAAAGTCGGAATCATTTCATCGTCCACTGAGTCATCACCGGAAGTACAACCTGGTGTAACGGTTAACAAGGCCACGAGTATGACGAGGAGGGTGACTTTCATCTGCATGCTTTACGCTCGCTGTCAATTCTTATTGATACTTATGCCTTTCATGAGCACTGAGGTTACAACATTGATAACCAAACGGTGAGAGGAGGCGTTATGCGCAAGGTGATGTTTTCTCTCCTGCTTGCGTTGCTTTTCGTACTCTTGTATGGTTCACTGGCTGAAGTCCAATACACAACTGAATTGAAGAATACAGAAGTATTGTTCACCGATGATGACAATGATGGCTTTGATGAAAATGACGATTGTCCAAGTGATGCTGGCAATTCTTCTCTTGACCGAAACGGTTGCCTCGACAGTGATGGCGACGGGTATTCTGATGCGAACAGTAACTGGAGTTTCTCGGATGGCGCAGATGCATTCCCACTCCGAAGTGATGCATGGAGCGACATTGACGGTGATGGTTTTACTGACCAGCCAAACCTCGACATCACTGATGATTGCCCTTTGAAGAGCGGTAAAAGCCGTGTGGTATTGTGCGGATGTTCCGATATGGACTTGGACTGGATACCTGACGTACTGGATGATGATATTGATGGCGATGGTATCTCAAATGAAATGGAACGTGCTGCTTCTCTTGTCTTAACGTATTATGACCCGATGGATGCAAATTCAGTCCCAGCTGATTCTGATTTCGATAATATTCCCGATGCAATAGACACGGATGATGACAACGATGGGTGGCCTGACCTTGTTGAGCAAGATCGAGGTTCGGATCCACTGGATGTTGAGGATACTCCATTCAATCAACATTTTGGAATCAGATCTGGTTTCTTCTACCTTGGAGGATTTGACACTTCTTCGGAATACGATGCTGAAGCATTAGAACTCTCTCTTTCGGGGGTCCTTGAAATCGTGACTGAGGAACTGGTCATCCCCTTGTTACTCATTCCAATCTATCTCTATTTCTTTGTTTCTCGACGGCAGCGATTTGAAGCGTTGCGTCTCGAAATAAAGGGCTCTGAATCGGACGAAGAACTCTTCGTGCTGGAGAAAAAAGTCAACCTCCTCATCGAAAATAAGAAAATTAAAACATTGCATGGGTTGATTTTGAGAAATACCATCGAAGAGCGAGAAAATTCAATCCGAGACACCGCTTCATCGAACAAAAAGTCGAGTGCGGAAGAAGAATAAACTTTTCACAACT
>CAJJCQ010000002.1 GCA_905182725.1 uncultured Candidatus Poseidoniales archaeon | reverse complement strand
TTGCTATGGATGACATCTATGACTTACGTGGTATTTTCCTTGGAGAAGACAGTCTCGTCAAATCCTTAGTGACTTCAGCACTTGAAGGTACGCCGCTGGAAGAAAATACAGGTGACCTTTCGTTCTTGATCGGAACTTTTGCCGTCGTCAATATCGTCTTCTTGATGTTGTTTTTCAGTCAATTCGCAATCCTTTGGATTGAGCGTAAAGCGGTTGCTCGTATGAACGACCGTCGTGGTGCAACCACTGCTCTACGCTCACTTTGGGTTGGAGAAAATGGCGTTACTGCAGGTGAATGGTGGAAAATGTTGCCATTTGGTGGCGGAATCGTCGGAGCCATTAACAAATTCCTCAACAAGAAATTCGGTAACCGTGATGAAAAATTCCCGACCGTTGACCGAGTCAACAACCGCTCTTGGATGGGATATTCCATTTTGCCAGGTTTCTTCCAGAACGTTGCTGATGGAATGAAATTTCTACTCAAAGAACACATGGTTCCTCAACGTGCGGACAAACTTATTTTCGAAGTGTCTCCATTCTTGATCGTTTCTTCGACTTTGCTGATTCTCGGAATCATTCCATTATCCAGTGGAATCTATGCGACCAATCCAGACCTTTCAATTCTCTATGCCATTGCTATCTTTGGAATTGCTCCAATTGGCGTTTTCTTTGCTGGTTGGTCTTCCAACAACAAATATACTTTGATTGGCGGAATTCGTTCAGCGGCTCAATTGACTGCTTACGAAATCCCGTTGCTCCTTACTCTTCTTTCCGTTGCTATACTTTCGGGTACTTTCAACATCATCGAAAGTATTCACTTCCAACATGCTGCAGGTTCTTGGAACCTGTTCTTGATGCCTTTGGGTGCCGTTCTGTTTTTGGTTACGATGATTGCAGAAGTCGAACGTGTTCCGTTCGATATGCCAGAGGCTGAGGCTGAATTGGTCGAAGGATGGTGGACTGAATACGGCGGTATGCGTTTCGGTATGCTGTTTATGGCTGAATATATCCGAACCTACGCTGCTTGTTTCCTGTTTACACACTTCTTCCTTGGAGGATGGCACTTGCCGTTCCAAGGAACCATCAGTCAAATCCCAATTCTTGGCGATGCTTATGTGTTGATTCCAGGCGCCGTTGTTGTCTTGTTGAAGACGTGGTTGGTGTTCTTGGTTGTCTTCGTTTGGGCACGCTTCTCTCTCGCTCGTATTCGAACTGACCAGATTCTTGAATTTGGTTGGAGAATGCTCTTGCCATTATCTGTTGTTCAAGTTGTCCTTTCAGTCGTCTATCGCCTGTATCTCTTCCAACCGGACAAATTGTCCTATACTGCAGAAGGTGGAAGTGCATGGGATGCATACGGCGTCCCTATGCTTGTTCCAATCGTAACAACACTCCTTTGGCTCGCAGTGTTCTACATTCTCTTGAATGATGAAGATAAAGACGCAGCTCCCGATCGAATGTATCACGTACACACATTACAGCCCGCGGGAACGCACACTCCGGGAAAGGACTGAGGTGATTTAACATGCCAATGCATCCACACGCAAAACCGAGTTTCAGAAACCTCTTCTGGTATCCGTTCAAGATAACTCTGATAACTGCCCTCCGTACTTTCCCATTCTTTGGAAAGTTGTTGGGCAAGCGATTGGATTGGGGCTATCACAATTCCGAACATCCAGAATTCCTCAAACCCGCCGATATAAGCAGAGCAAGCAAGACTTCAAAATTCAATGATATCACAGCTCAAACTTTTGCACCAGACCGAGTTACTTCGGACTTGTTCCCAACACTCTGGAAGCCACAAACTGTTCAATACCCTTACGAGCGACTTGAGGAGATGGAACCTTGGCTCTTCGTTCCAGGGAACTACAACGGGAGAATTGGTGTTATTTGGGAAACATGCACTGCATGTAAATTGTGTGTAACCGCATGTCCCAATGATTGTCTTCACATGACCACTGAATTGCGTGTTGACGTTCTAGATGGTGCAGATGGCGAACACGGCGGTATGGGTGCAGACCTCGAAGTCGGCGGTCATGCAGCAACGCTTCTTCCGGAAGTCGCAGCAACACTCGAAGATTTCAACCACGTTACAGCGCACACCGATACACCAAACGAATGGCGCTTCGGAGAAGTGCTTGACCTTTCAGGCAGCACGGCAACCGTTCGGTGGAATGATTCTGGCGAAGAAGTCGAAATGGATCAATCCGATTTGCGCGTCGCTGACGACCAGATTGTCTCAGGACGTATTGACCTGGGCCGTTGCATGTTCTGCGGACTGTGTATGGAAGCGTGTGGATTTACTTCGTTCTTTATGACCAATGAATACGATGGAATGTCCGGATTTTCCCGTCAAGAACTGTGGTTTGATGCAAGTCGGACCCGCGTCCTACCATCACTCCATCAAGAAGCAGTTGACACTGAACTTGCCAAGCGTGCTACCAAAGAACGCACCAAGCGAGCCAAGAAGGCAGCAAAGGCAGCAAGTGCCAGCAAAGCCGAAGAGGGTGCTTGAGATGGACATCGCAAGTGTTGCAGAAACTGGCGTTTTCTTTTTATTCGCTACGATTGCTATTCTTGGAGCACTTGGTTTGGTCCTTGCACAACGCGTAGCACACTCGATGCTTTCGTTGATTTTCTGTTTCATGGCTGTTTCTGGAATTTTCATTCTTTTGGGTGCGGAATTCTTAGCAGCAATCCAGATTCTTGTGTATCTTGCAAGCGTCGGTCTTGTGGTACTGTTCGGTATCATGTTAACTCGGCGTCAAATCTTAGAGGAGGATTTTGAATGAAACTTGTATCGTTATTTACTCGAATGGGCTTGTTAGCTCTCGGTATGATTTTGGTCTCTGTTTTGAGCGCAGACAGCGTTTGGGCCAACAGCAGTGATGAATATCCAACGACCAGTGGTTTAGCAGACTCGCTTCTCAACGATTGGGCATTGCCGCTCTTGATTCTTGGAGTTCTCATGTCCATCGCCATGATTGGTGCAGCCTATCTGGTTCGTGACGAGAGAATGGAAAATCTTCTTTGGGAATTTGGAGGTGAAGAGGAATGATTGATCCAGCATGGGTTTCTGCCCTCTCAGCTTTGATGTTCGTCATCGGACTCGGTGGCGCATTCACTCGAAAGAACGCCATTATTGTCCTCATGTGCATCGAATTGATGCTCAATGCAGCAAACATGCAATTTGCAGCAGCAGCCGTCCATCACGGTGACACAACCGGTTGGGTTTACACACTCTTTGCAATTGCCATAGCAGCCAGCGAGGTTGCTATTGGATTAGCGATTTTCCTTGCCGTATATGGGCAACATGAAACGATATCATTGGACGATGTAGATGTCCTAAGGAACTGAGGTGATTGAATGGCAGGTACAGAAGTTACAACAACAGTTCATTCAGAATGGATGCAATACGCACCATTGATAATTTTATTGCCAATGATGGCCTTTGCCGTTATTTTATTCCTCGGACGAGTGTTCAACGGACACCCATTCTGGAAGAAGAATCTCAAGGAAGGCGGTCTCATTGCATTACCAGTCATGGGTGCAAGCCTGATTCTTTCCCTCCTCTTGATTTCTGAGTTCCTTAAAGGATACTCAGGTGTTGAAGATATTTTCGAAAAAATTGCTTGGGTCAACACAGGAATTTGGAACGGTGGAAGTACCACCGAGTCCGTTTCCTTTGGATTCGGGATTTACGTTGACCACGTGACCGTCATGCTCCTCTTTGTTGCATCATTCTTGTGTCTTCTCATCAACGTATTCAGTATTGGTTACAT
>CAJJCQ010000001.1 GCA_905182725.1 uncultured Candidatus Poseidoniales archaeon | reverse complement strand
GGAGTGCGAATGAAGTCATTTCATTGCAAGAAAATGAACTGAACATATGCGCAAGTACGTGTTCAGTAGAGATTCGGTCAATGTATCAGCAAAAACTAATTCGAGGCGCAAATCAAATCTAAGGTTCAAGCGTACCCAATTCACCAGTTGCTGCCAATACGCCGAACATGACGCCATAGAACAACACACCCAAGATCAGTAAACCGATAGAAACCCAAGCGACGACTTGCGCGGCTTTGGCTGTTCCTGCATCTGGGTGCCCCGGCATTGAATTGGTCGTTTGAAGAGCTGAGTTTGCCATAATTAGCCCGGGGATTGCAGTACATATCGAACATCCAACAATGCCCAAAACCGACAAAACCAGCGCAAGTGTTGCGTTCGTTGTAGGAAAGTAGCCCATGGCCATACCGGGCTGAAGAGGAATTTGGTATTGGCCCTGGTTTGGAATTTGACCCTGGTTTTGAGTTTGATTCCAAACTTCCGGGCCGTCTCCGTATTTTGATGCTACTTTACTTGGCTGTGGGATAACCTGTCGAGGAGGGGGGGTGCCTTGCATATTTTCACTTCCGGGTATTACTTAATCAATATGCCTAATCACAGAAGATTTACTTCACAATCGCCCAAGCGAGTTCTTGCGACCGTGTGGTCAGGGTCAATCGTTAGAACGGCACGCCAAGCGGTTGCTGCTTCCTCGTGTTGTTCTTGTTGGTGAAGAGTTGCTGCGATATGGAGGCGGGCATCGAGGTGATTTGCATCGCATCGGATTGCTGCTTGGAAATCATCGAATGCTGCATCGGCTTCTTTCAATTGCAAATAGAGCAGGCCTCGTTGATGCCAAGCTGGCGCATGGTTCTGATTCAATCTGATGGCTTCATTGAGGGGGCCTTCTGCTCGCTCTGGTCGCTCAAGAGAAAGATAACAGGAGCCGATTTGTGTCAAAGCGTGATAATGGTGTGGGGCTGCTTCAAGCACCATTTTGAGATCATCTCGGGCGTGTTCCCATTCGCTCAAGAGCATGAATCCTTCAGCTCGTCGCAAACGAGCGAGTGTGAGCGAAGGGGCCAGGTCAAGCAATATTTCTGCATCATCGATAACTTTCCTTCCTTCACCCATGGCTGCAAGAATACTGCATCGATTCAAACGGGCACGGATATGTGCTGGATCTGCAGAGAGTGCCTCATCAAATTGCATCAGTGCTTTATCAAGAATACCGCTTCGAGCAGCAATGTTTCCTCGAACGTAACTTATGGTTGCTGAATTCCCATGAATTGCTGCAGCCTCGATATGTTTTGTTGCGGCTGAGATATCTTCAAGGTCTAAGGCTAACATTGCAGCTTCTGATGCTGCTGATGTGTCTTCGTCTGGTAGAAGTCGGAGTGCACGCGCAATAGCTTCCTCCGCCCCTTGTAAATCTCCGAGTAACCGCATTGTTCGAGCAAGGCCAAGCCATGCGACTCCACATTCGCGGTCCAATCGCAATCCGTCATTGAAAGCATTGAGCGCTGCTGAAAGTAAGGTAGCATCGGTTTGTCCTGTACCATCTCGCCCTCTATCTGCGCGGGCAAGATGTAATCGGCCTTCAATAACATGAAGTAAAGCGTGGTCAATACCCAATGGAGTTTCATCAAGAAGCTTTTGCGCTTCTGAAATATATCCATTGAGAAGTTTACGACTTGCCATCCGTGCTCGTAATTCGGCGTTATCGGGACTGGCGAGTAATGCTCGGTTAAGTGCTTCTTCAGATTCTGTAATCTTGCCACTTGCCAGTAATAAATCAGATTTCAAGAAAATCAATTGTGTGCCGCCAGCTTCCAAAGCAACAGCATGGATGGCTGCTTTGAGCGCCTCTTCGAGTCGGTTTGTCATAGGTGACAAGAGCTTAGCAAGTAATCCCCAAGCCTCACCGTTTTGGCGATCAATATCAAGGCAACGTTCGACCGCTTGTTGGGCTTTACCTTGTTCGCCGTCATCAAACAATAATTGCGCATAACTGTACCAATCATCAGATCGTCCAGGGTCATCTGCTAAAGCCAGTTCAATCGCTTCAAGCGCTTCAGAACGGGAGCCTGCACGAGCACGCAACCCAGACAAAAGGGACCGGTCTGCAGCAGTGTCAACGCCCAATGCTTCCAATCGACGAACGTCACGCTCTGCTTCAGCATCACCAAGTTTAGCCAATAAATGAGCATGGGCTCGTAACAGTTCAGGTTGGTCTGGAGATACGGTCATACGAGCCTCGAGCCAATGGCGTCGGAGTTCTTCATCGCCTCGTAGCAAAGCAATATGCTCCAATGCTTCGAGGATATTTTTGTTTCCTGGAGAAGAGCGGTATGCTACGCCAAAGCAAGACTCTGCCCAATCATAGCGGCGTAAGAGTAGACTTGCATGGCCAAGGCGGTGGGCAGCTACAGGATTGAGGCCCAATGACTCAACTGTGATTTGACGAGTCGCAAATACATCAAGTAGACGATTTAACAAACTCTCGGTTACTGAAGATAACATTGATTCATTCGAAATTTCAGACTCGGTTGAAATCGGCGAAATCAGAGTTTCAAGTGCTTGGAGTGCATCTGAATGGGAGAATTCTTGTTCCATATCTGTTGAATGTTCAGATTGTTCGATCACTGAATGGACGAGTAAGGCTCCATCGATTTCGGGGTGAGTGGCACGAAGCGCCTCAACCACTCCAGTCATGTGAGAGAGATGTTGTTGGAGTGTGTCGACTTCTGTGTTCAGGTGAGTGAAATGTGCCGCTTGCCCTTCTTGGAGAACAATGGCTGTTTCAGAGAGTCGTTGAAGCCGTTCGTCTGCCTTTTTGAGCCAAAATCCAGCACCCCCTCCAACACCAATACAAGCGAGTCCAAATACGGCAGTTAGAGGGTCCATTGCAGCCCACCCGAACTTTGCCCCTTTATGGTCTGCGGAGGATTTGAGTATTGAGGGGGGGTTTTTGACACCTTACTGTTTTTTCCGACATATGGGGAATTCTTCGTATGGTTCATCGTTTTGAGTCATTAAACCCCTCGCTATTGGAACGATTCTTTGCTCACATTGAAAGGCTCTCGGAGTTCATGACTGATTGGGGTCGCGGGAATGGATGGAGTTGATGACGATTCAAACCGCCCTTGGTACCATGAACGTTTGAGAGATTTGGAACTCGAAGGATGGGTCATTGATTCCATCGAGGAGTATCTAGCCGAAAATGGGAATTTAGCCAGTGAACGACTGGTATACGTTGATTTCGTTGTCGAACTCGCTCAAGAATTATTGGAACGAACTGGTTATCTTGGCGATTCTGCCGACCGGCGTTCGCTGAACCAAAGTGAACTCTGGGAACAAGAGTTGCGAAATCCAATGAATGCAGAACGAGTACTCGTAGAATATCGGGCTTGGGCAAAGGATTGGCGGCCTTGGGAATTAATACTCCATAGTGCAGAAGAAGACTGGCAGGATGCAGGGCAGGAAGAAGCGTACGCCTCTTTCCTTGCACGCTTTGATGCTTTAGATGTCTCCTCATTACCTTCGACTGCCATCATATCCCCTTTGCTTGCATCGCCTGATGATGTGGATGAAATCGATCAAGCCCTGTCGTCGCTTGAAGAGGATGAGCATAGACAAAGAACTGCTATCGCCAACGCTGCTACTCTACTGGATAGTGCTGGGTTTGATGTCGGAAAAATTGAAAAAATGACAATTATCGAAGGGCTGGATTGGATTGCTAAATTACATGATTTGCATGATTTACATGAAGAATTAAGGTTGCTCATCATTGAGCGAATTACTCTTTTTGACCCAGAATTAGCCGACCATCATGAACAACGAAGGCGGGCACTCATCGGTGAAACCTCACATGCTGAATTGAGGAACTTCCGATTACAAATTGACGCAATTGCGGATAATCTGTACCAGCGACTTGCCAAACTCAATGATTTGTTAAATGAGTGGAGAGAGAAAGGAGTTCAGTTCCCGCATAGAGACAGCGTACGCCCGATTGAATTGCTGGAGTGGGAGACCAATCTTCCCGAAATCGAGGTTTCCATACATAACCACTTGAATGCTCTTGACCGTTGGAATCAAATTATTTCACTCTGGGGTGGCGGGGAAAATTCTGGTGCTCAAGATGCTGGGGTACTTGAACGAACTGAGCAATTTATCGACCATGTAGACCGTTTAGACCAACAATGGAAACAGTATGAATTGGAAGCTATGATGCTTGTTGAACGGTACCAAGGCATGGGAATTGTGATGAGTGATTGGAGTGATGAAATTCTTCGAGATCCAAGAAGTGCATTACAACAACTGAAAAAGAATGAACATCGATTCGAACAACGTCTCGATTGTATCAAAGATTTGTTAACTCTTGATACTTCATTCGAAGGGAGGGAGGATGTCGATGCACGTGTCGAGGTAATGAAAGAAATCGATGTCGGCTTAGATGTTCTACAAAACACTCGCGAGATGATCGATACATTAGCCAAACGAGGGGCTCGTCATCGTCGAATGTTACAAAAGGATTGGCGCCAATTAGTCGCTCAAGGAAAAGCAGACGATGCCATCCCTACTTCGAGTTTCACACTGCAAGAGTTTGAAAATGAAATTGGAAATATTCGTCGTTTGGGAGCCTCTGTTTCTTCGTCGGGAGTTGGAGTATCTCTAGTCGCGGGAGAAATACATCAACGATTGAAAGCCCGAGCTCGGCAAGAATTAGTATTCTTAGAATCCTCTGGGTGGGCCGTGCATCAACTTCTCAAAGAAGTTGAAACGGATTTGATATCAGCGGCACAAAAAATCAATGCATTTCGCCCGCATGTGACTTCGTATTCTCGGCTTGTTCGTCGCCTTTCCTCTTTACCATGGCACAGGGATGTGACATTGGCGCTTGAGATTCAAGAACAATTACGCGATCCTACCCAATTGAGTTCTCTCGCCGAAAAAATACCTTTGCTGAGTCAACATCTCGCTTCGCAGAAAAGTGAAAATGAAACATTTGTCTTCGAAGCCTGGTCGCCTGCACCAATTCGACAAACGCTAATGCCGGTTCCTGAAAGTTACACCCGGCATACAATGATTCCAAAGGACGCCTTAGGCGATGCGCATGAAGCGATGCTTGAAGCGATGGAGCCGGAAATTGAATCACATGAACCGGTGCTTGAAGTCGTGGAAGTCTTGAATGAACCTGTCGAGGCTGTGGGGGAAGAAAAAGAGGAAGTAAGTAGCCCTCTTCCTGAAATGGTTTTAGAAATCAAAGATGAACCTACGAATGTAATTCCAATGCCATCAAAGAAGGCGCCATCAGCAAAACCTGAACGCACAGAGGCTGTAAAAGTGCAAATGCCTCAGATGAAGAATATTGCTAACCTAGCAATCTACGCCAATATTATTCAATTCCTTGAAGCGATAAATCTCGACGATTTGGTCGATGACTTAACACTCAACGGTGCTGATTCATTGCCAAATGTTCGTCGTCGGTTAGCCAAACATGTTGGGATTGCTCCACGTGATACCCGCGTTGACCGAATGTTGAGGTTGGCGCTTCGGTTGCTACCTCAAGACGATGCAAATGATTTGTTCAAATCAGAATTATTAGCAAAAATTGGCGGCAATACAAAGACGATGAAACTCTGGATGAGGGCTCGACTTGAAAACCGACACTCCGGTTCAACCGATGTGTTTCTCGAAGACGCCTTCGATCTTGGAAATGCACTTCGACGAATACCTGGGCCAGGGTTTCCAATTTCTCTTACGAGTGATGAATATGAATTACCTGACCCCGGTGATATCAAAGCGTTAGAAGGAGAAGTCAAACAACTCATTGGACATATGAACCTCCCCTCAGCGGGCGGTATCATCGTGGAATCATGAGAGTTCGCTAAGAAGGGCACTCTGCTCTTTTTCACTCAATGTGTCTTCGACTGGTGAAGCAACTACTGCAATTTCTGGGGCGTTTGGGAGAGGGGCGTCAAGTGGCATGGGCGCGCCTGGCAAACCAAACGGCGCTGGTAGAGGCATGCCTGCAGTGGCCCCTAATGGTGGAAGAGGAGCGAGAGGTGGTAACGGCGTTGGTGCTGTTGGAAGGGGCAAAGGTGCCGGAAGCGGGGCTAAGGCCACGGGTGGGCCCGGCATTGGCGGCGTTTCAACTGGAATTACTTGCGGAGGTGCTGGAATTTGCATTGGCGGAGGCGGTATTGAGATGGGTGAAACCAATATTTGTGGCTGGATGGGTGCTTGGGGGGTTTGGGTGGGCATTGGAGTCGGGGCTGGGACTGGGACTGGGACTGGGGCTGGCGTTGCTAGAGAAAGGTGGAGTTGGTCGAGAGTTTCAGTTTCAAGTACTCCATTTCTCAATAAACCTGCCATTTCTGAACCAAGCAAAGCCATACTGGCTCGGAAAAAGGGGCGATTCGTGCCGTAACCATGCAAGGTGTGCACATGGACTCCACCTGAATTAGAAAACTCAAGCCGGTGTGTTTCAAGATGCATGAGAGAGCCACACCATATGCTGAAGGTAACTAAAATAACACCAATAAAGTTGATGATGGTTGGAGGTAAGAGCAAAAATACGATTCCAGAAATAAACATGCCCAACCAAAGAAACTGATGATTATGCATCAATTCATTATGTTGGTGTTTGAAACCAGTGATTTCTCTTTTCATTGAAAGGGATACTTTCAATCTGCGTTGCCCGTCATCATCGAGTCTTGATTCGATAATTCGGAGCAAGTCGTCGTCAAGAACAAGGGATGTGGCTTTTCGACCATCGTCTGATTGCTGAAGGGGATATTCTGTTACCTTTTCATTATGAAATTGTTGGAGAAGTGGGGCTGCTCGAATTGGCAGACTCCATTCGCTCGTTTCATCGGTTGCTTCAAAATTCTCTTCCGGATCTTCTCCGGAGTCTTCGCTTTCTTCGACTGCTGCTTTGAATTCATCTTCGGGCTTTACTAAATCTTCAGATTCCTTTTCTAACGATGGAGTATCTTCTGACTCCACGTCACCGAAAGGGTCTGTGTTGTCGTCTGGCCACTCGGTAGATTCGCCTTCGCCCATAAAAGAGACGAGAGTTGAACCATTAGATGAAGTCGTCGTATTCAACGGTGGAGTTCAGCTAACCAGGATTGAACATCTTCGCGTTCTGCATATCCTTTGCCTGCTTTGGTACCAATGACTGTTGCGATAGCGGATTCGGATGCAATCTCAAGGGTTCGGTCGCTCAATGGTCCATTGAATACAATTGCAACTGCGCCGTCTGCACTTCCTGCTGCTTTCGAGAGTGTTGCAGGACCGACTGGTTCCGAAACTGTCCCGTCAACCATGATGAAGACAGCCTTGTTTTTGTCAAGGTTATCGAGGTGGTCGAACATTTCTTGGACTTCTGCAGGAGCTTCCGGTGCTTCGTAAACTTCTTCCATTCCTTCTGACCAATTTTTATCTTCAACGCCTGCTTTTTCATCGTCTTCGGCTTGCTTCTTGCCAAGTGTGTGAGCGAATTTCTTTGCTTCAACCTTCATTGAAAGGCACTTTGTGACTGTCTTTTGAGGGAGCAACTCCCATTCTTGGCCAACCGGTGCTTGAGCAACGAAATCGACTTTCAAAGTTTCCATCAACTGACTGAACAACATTTCGCCGCCTCGGTCACCATCAATTGCAAGAATGACGGTTTCCTTGCCATTGGCAAGATCGATAAGTTCCTGTTTAATTGTCCCAGCGCCATCGGCACTGATGGCGTTCTTGACGCCACAATTCAAAAGATTGCGAACATCGTTTCGGCCTTCAACAATAATTAATGATGAAGAAGATTCGATATTCGGTCCACAGGTGAGTCCGTGGAACACAGTTGCGGTTCCAGTGGTCATCACTGAGCGAACTTCTTCGATAATTGTCTTTGATGCTGCTTCGCCGGAATTAACCATGGTGAGCAACAGTTCTTTTGCGCGGTCAACAACTGCAGTGCGCTTCGATGCACGGATGTCTTGGATTTCGACAACTGTGATGATTGAACTGCATGGTCCAATTCGGTCAATTGTTTCGAGCGCTGAAGCGATGATTGCTGTTTCAACGTTGTCCAAACTGCTTGGAATCAAGATGAGTCCATGCACTTTTCCGCCTTTCGATTCGATTTCTACATCAACGTGTCCGATACGAGCTGTGCGTTGTAATTTACGCAATTCCAGTTCGTCTCCGAGCAAACCTTCTGTTTGCCCCATGATCGCGCCAATGATGTCTTTTCGTTGGACTGTTCCATTTACTTTAATATCGGCACGGATTTGATATTTCATTGCCTTGCCTTGCTTGGAGCCGCCTGGGCGCCCTCCTGTGTGTGGTTTTCGAGCCATTTTAATTTCTCCTTCTATCGACATCCCATTGCAAGATGATTGGCCGGAGCCAATCGCTCATTTGCTGCAAGAGTGAATGAATTCACACTGCGTGAAAGGGAGGTGGATGGTTACCCCACCTGTCGGCTCCTTTTGAATCCTCTTACGGTTTTCGGGCTTAATCTCTTTATTTGCCATACAAGAGTTTGAAGAACAGAGGCGTCTTCCCATTACGCGTGACGACCTCCAATTCTCGAAACTTGGATGTATTTCGAAGCACTGTCGAAGTCATGCTCGCCGATGGTCGACTCACGAGAGAAGAGAAGCGCCTCACCATCAAACTCGCCAGTGCGCTAGAGTTGACAGAAGAACAACCTGCACTCATTTACAAAGCCATTCAGAACAATACAGAAACTGAACCAGGCGAACTTGTATCAATGGAAGAAGCTCGTGAGATCTATACTAAAGTGTTTGAAGTCGCTATTGTTAATGCCTCCCTCTCGCGTGATGAATTTCGAGTCCTTGCCCATTTGCGCTCCGTATTTGAAATCGATGATGATGAACATCGAAGCATTGAGACGTTGTTGCGCGAAATTGTTAAAGAAAAGTTCGAGGACCCAAGTGTTGTCGACAAAATGCTCCTTACTCTCCGCGATTCGGTAGGACTTGTCGGCGATATTTTTGATACCGTTCGAAAGAAGACCTCCGATGGTGGTCGAATTGAATGAAAAATTGGCGCTTTACCTTGGTGAGCCCCGACCAAAACTGCTACGATCTCATCGTAAAATGTTGAAGTTTCTCAAAGGTGCCTACGACTCTGGCGTTCCTGGCATGATGACGAAACCATCGACTGACTTATTGGCGCATTCCGGAGGATATGCGTTTCACTGTGGTTGCCCAAATCCCGAAATGCGCGATATTGCATCTTGGATTCTTACAAGCGGTGAAGGGAATACTCGCCGCGTCGCAAAACTGATTCCTTCACTTTGGAAGCGACACGGGCAAGAAGACCTTGTCTTGGCTGGACTTTTACTTGCGAATATGTCGGAAGAAGAGTTAGGAGAATCGTCGTGGATGGCGTTTATTCATCTCTTCAAAAAACAAGAACCCTTGGGCGCTTTACTTGAAATCAGTGAAGAATTGATTCGAGGAGGGCATGAGGTTCCCGATGATGCGTGGCTAATTGCAATGGCTGGGCAGAGCAAACTTTGGCATCAGGTTGCTGTGTTGTTTCTCTCATTAAGAAAAGATGATGTTGGCGAAATTCGCGGTCTTGTATCGACCGCCCCTGCGGGTGGAGAATTGTTTGAAAGGATTCGAAACCGTATCCTTTCACAGGAGAATTGAAGCCCTTGCTCGGACGCCGTGTGTGTATGAGTGAACGATTTCTCCCCACAGATGACCCGGTGCTTGAGGCTGTGCTTCAATGGACGGTTGCACGTGATGCACAGGATGTTCGTCGTTTACTGGAGTGGTTACCTGAAGCACGTTCGAGTCGAGAACGTAAAGCATTACTCGACCGCGTAAGGGGTCTCTTAGCAGAACTAGAGTCGGCATTGGATGGGCTTGAAGACCTCACGTGAGGTGATTGAATGGTAACCGTGGTACTACTCGCAGGCGGAAAAAGTCGCCGGATGGGTCAAGATAAAGCAAAGATGGAAGGGGGTGTCGAGCGTTTACGTTTACTCGCCATCCAATGTGGTGTTGAGCGAATCATTACCCTCTGCGGTGATGTGTCCCGCCAATCAATGTTTGAGGGGGAAACGTGGTCAGACCCGCCTTCATGCACCTCCTTGTCCGAAATATTGGAGTGGGTATTCGAGAAAGTCGAAGGGGCGATTCAATTCATTTCATGCGACTCGTTTCAATTAGAGCGCGAAGGAATGGAGTTCTTGTTAACCTGCGGGGGAGGAGTTCCGTTGGACCAAGATGGAGTTCGCCAGCCATTGCTTGCCCATTGCCCACCAGAATGGGAATTGAATTCGTCTGAAGGGAGAATTTCCTCCCTGTTTTCGAGTTTTCGATCTCTTGAACTTGGCGAGCTCGCTGTTCAAATGAAAAATTTCAACACGCCTCTTGATTGAGTTCGAATTACGAAACGATTCGATCAATGATTTCGGGATACAATTGATGTTCCTCGATTTTTACCCGGTCTGCAAGAGACGATTCTTCGTCGCCTGGGAAGACTGGGACTCGACGTTGCCCAAGAATTTCACCGGAGTCCATTCCTGCATCGACATAGTGAACTGTACAGCCCGACACTTCAACGCCAGCAGCAAGCACGTCACGATGTGCATGTGCTCCCGGAAATGCGGGGAGAAGGGAGGGGTGGATGTTGATGATGCGAGGAGTCCAATGGTCGACAAAATCCGCCGATACAAGGCGCATATAGCCGCTGAGAAGAATCAGTTCAATTTGATGCTCTTGTATGAGGGAGAGTATTTGCTGTTCGTGAAGATGGCGACGAAGGGTACGATCTGCCTCTTCAGGCAATGCAATACAATGTGCTTGTATCCCAAGTTGTTCGGCTTTCATGAGGCCGGTTGCCTCTGGATTATCTGAAATTACCAGCACAGTGCGATGCCCACAATCAAGATGTGTTTGTTGGTGAGTGACCATCGCTTGCATTCCAGAGCCTGATCCTGAAATCAGAATTGCACAACGAATAGGGTCCGACGCGGAACCCGTTCGAAGTGGACCCATCCCGTTGGTCATATCATGGGCTATCGTGTAAATGTCTTGAGCCCTTCGGAAAAGCGCGCCCATCACTTTTTGAGGGTCCCTCCGTACGGTTGAGCGAGGAGCATGGCTGAAATGGTCGCATCAAATTCTTCGGCAAACGCTGAAGAAGGCGTTGGAGTTTCAGCAAACCCGTTCCTTCATTTAACTGAAGAAGAGATTATTCAACGGGTTCTTGGTGAACACAAACCTTCGCGCAACCCCTTTGTCCGAGGTATATGGATTATTATTGGAAGCATTGCGGTTCTCTTCGCCGTAATCGGGATATTCGTGCCAGGTTGGCCAACAACCTCTTGGCTGGTACTTTCGGCGTATTGCTATGCTCGCTCAAGTCAAAAAATGTTCAAATGGTTGCTTACCAATCGAATATTTGGTTCTGGACTTTTAGAATATTATCGGACGGGGAAATCTTTGCCGTTCCACTCTAAAGTGGTTATTGCAGGCATTATTTGTATCGCGTCAACCGCCTCGATTTGGGCAATCACCAAAGCGGGAGATCCTGGTTTCGGCCAGACGCTCATTGCTACCGTCGCCATCATCGGCGTGTGGTGGGTCGGTTGGAAAGTTCCGACCACTGCTTAGTCTTCAGTTGTTGGTCCTTCGTACTTCTCAACTGTTGAATGTCCTGCTTCTGTATCAAAATTTGGAAGCAGACCGTGAATGATGAGTCGAATGCTTCCCAGTCCGAACCAAAAAGCCATCCTCCATGCTCCAATGAGATGTTGAAAATATGATTTTTGAATATCCTTGAGATGACTCATACTTGAAGCCACACGGTTCTCGACTTAAACAATCGGGGCATATTTCCGAAATAAGCGTTCAATGCCGGAAAAGTCGATGTCCCGTGAACAACATCGAAAGACCTCGTTCATCAGCAGCATCGATGACTTCTTGGTCCCGAATCGAACCACCTGGTTGAACAATTGATGCTGCTCCAGCATCAGCTGCCTGCTCAAGACCGTCTTTGAACGGGAAGAAAGCATCAGATGCAAGAACGCAACCTTTTGCACGCTCACCTGCTCGACGGGCGGCGATTCGGACTGCTTCTACTCGACTGGTCTGACCCGGTCCAATACCGACAGTAGCGGTTCCTTGAACCATTACGATAGCGTTGGACTTCACTTGTTCACAAATGCGAACTGCAAATTTCATACTTGCTATTTCATCTTCACTTGGTGACTTCTTCGTAACGACCTTTGCCTTGTCCCAGTCAATAACGGGTGGTTCTTCGGTTTGAACAAGCCACCCTCCTTCGATTGGTTTACGAACAAGAATTCGCTCAAGAGACGCCAAGCGGTTTCCAGGAGATTCGATAGTGAGGATTCGCCGGTTTTTCTTTTGCATGACGATTCCTTTAGCATCAGCGTTGTATGCTGGAGCCATAAGAACTTCGATAAAGAGCGATTCCATTGCTTTGGCCGTGTCGGCTTCAAGTGGTTCATTGAAACAGATAATGGATCCAAATGCAGATTCCGGATCGCTTGCTAATGCCGCTTCATACGCTTCTTTTTGAGTCGCACCAAGGGCCGCTCCACAGGGATTGTTGTGCTTGACAATGACGCAAACGTGTGGGGTGTTTGGCCATTCATCGGTCGAAAGAGCGCGGCAGAGGCGAAGTGTAGCGTCTGCATCCGAATAATTGTTGTACGACATGTCTTTTTCACCCTCGACATGTGCAGTTACAAGTGTTGAATGGTTGCCAAACTCACGTGGGTCAGTATACAATGCTGCGGCTTGGTGGCTGTTTTCACCGTATCGCAGCGCATGAGTTTTGACAGCAGATGCCAGAAGGGTGGATGGGAGGCGTTCTGTCTGTTCGGCGGTAACATCACTCAGTTCAGGGCGGCCAATCCAGCGAGCATGAAGTTCGTCTGCAATGGCTGAATCATAGGCAGCAGTGTGCTCATATGCGTCCAAGGCGAGGCTACGCCGTAAATCCATTCCAATCGATTTGACATCAGATGCAGAATTGAGTGCAGATACGATCTCATCGTACCGTGTTGGATTACAAGCAATAATGACATTGCGATGATTTTTCGCTGAGGCGCGAACCATCGTTGGCCCACCGATATCAATCATTTCGAGGAGAGCTGGATCTTCTAAAGGCGGTTGTTGGGCTGCTGCTGCCGAAAAAGGATAGAGGTTGCATGCCACAAGTTGAATCGGAGGATAGCCCAGTTCTGCTAAACCCTTCAAATCCTCTTCAGATTCAAGGCGAGCAAGAAGTGGTCCATGAATTGCAGGATGAAGTGATTTGACGCGCCCATCAAAAATCTCAGGGTGCCCAGTTACTTCGGAAACGCCGATAACGTCGAGGCCTGCTGCACGAAGAGTACGAGCAGTTCCTCCAGTCGATACGAGTTGGAAGCCGTGTTGTGACAAAGAGGTAGCGAATTCTACAATACCGGTTTTGTCATAAACGCTGAGCAAGGCACGTGGTTGCGGGGTTGAGGTTGCGCTCATCGAAGATTCCCGTTATCGAATGCATTGGTCCGATGATATTGAACATAGCGCCGAAGAAAATTGGATTTTCTACCGGATTAATCGCCGCGGGCTGAGATGACTTGGTCAACTCGCAAGAGGCCGCAGGCCGTTTCACAAGCCGCTTCCAATCCATGAGCCAGTGTTTCTGCACTTCCCCATGCTTGGTCAATAGGCTTACAAAGACCGGTTTCAGCTACGCCGAAACTCGAATTGCCTTGGCGGTGTTGAGATCGGAGTTCGAGTAAACAATCGAGTTGGTCGTTACCAGAGTTTGAAATCAGAACCGATGGAATGGCCTCAAGTGCACGAGCGAATGCTTCCATAGCCAAACGTTCCCGGCCACCGTGTTGTTCAGCAGCATCTTTGATCGCCAGACTGGCAGCGATATGCAGACTTCCGCCACCCAGTAGAACCTCGCCTGTTTCCATTGCACTTGTTACCGAGCATAATGCATCATACAACCCTCGTATGATTTCTTCAGTTGCAACTCCATCGCCGCCCCCGACATCAACGGTAGCAAGTCCCGATTTCTTACCGAAATCGAGGTGGATGCGTTCTCTTCGGGCGTCATCGCCTTCAAAGATTTCAACATTCATTGATTCAAAAGTACCGAGAGTTGATGCTGTGAGGTCATCGAGGTGGTCAACGAGTTGTGCACCAGAAGCCTTTGCGACATCTTCAGCGCCCGCTCGCTCAAAACCAGCGAGAACGAACAACCCGGCATCGACGAAGCGGTGGAGGGCGCGTGGGTCAATTTCTTCAGCACAAACAACAATAGTTGCTCCACTTTCAAGAATTTGAAGTGATTTCTTTTCGAGGATGCGTTCCTCTGCTTCCATGAAGGCGACCCATTCATCCGGAGTTGAGATTTCAATTTCAGCCTCCCGGGTACTTTGCTCAAGGGCGATAGGGCAGGAAAGAACGGCAACCCTACCTGCGGGGAGATGTCTTGGCATCCGATCGAGTTCAAACCGGCGTTCTAGAACCAATCCTTGCAAGAGCGAGGTGTCAGAAAGAGTTCCTTCGCCGCGCTTTGTCATTCGGACATCTTCGGTTCGGACATGGAGTACTCCGTTACTTTCTCCAGCGACGGTTTGGGCTGCATCGACAATGCAGCGTGCGAGATGTTCGCTACCAGATTCTGCAGCAGTTCCTGTCATTGAGGTTTTGGCGACCAAAATAAGTCGGTCGATATCGGTGGGGGATATGCGCTCAACACGTTGGTCCAACACCTTGAGTGTTGTTTCAAGGGCTGCTTGATAGCCTTTAACCGCCAAGAGTGGATGGAGTCCTTTTTCTAAAAGGCGCCCTGCTTCACGCATAAGTTCACTGGCGAGAATCAGACAACCAGTCACGCCATCGCCACAAGCATTTTCTTGAGACTCTGCGAGTTGTACAAAGGCTTTAGCCGCTGGGTGTTTGACTAAGAGTTCTGCAACTATTTTTGCCCCGTCGTTGGTTACAGCTGTCTCTCCACTGGTTTTGTACATCATTTTGTCAAGACCATTTGGGCCAAATGTTCCTTTGAGAAGATTGCCGAAGGCAACTGAGGCATTCACCAGTTTTTGAGTGACAGCAGGCCCACTTGTCACCGAAGTGGTTGGACGGACAATCGCAACCGGTGCGCGCCCTGAGCCGTCGTTACGTTGAGCCATCACTTCAAGCGGCGGTGAAGCGTATAGATGAACCCTTTCTCTTGCCTAGGTATTTTGAAAAAAACGCGAGATGCCGCGGTTGAGGGTTTTGTGAAAGATCAAAGAAAATGGTTCTATCTTCGATTCTTTTTGCCCTTGCGCGGTTTAGAGCCACGCGATTGGTTTTCCCACGACCGGCTGTCTTTACTACGGCGGTCAGATTCGTCTTCCCAATTGTTATCTTTAGGGGCGCGAAGGCCTTCGGGCATGTCTTCAAACGATTCGATATTGAGATGCATGCCTCCTAATTCTTCTTGGAGTTGACGGACGTTTTCCCCACCTTTGCCAATAAGGGTCGAAATCATGTTTTGGGGTGCGTAAATTGTCGCACTGGTTTCACCTTTGAATTGTACTTGGCATTGAACGCCAACCCATTGTTGGATGATGTGGACCAGTTGATCTCGAGCAAGAGATTTGAGTGGTGATACTGCGCCAGCAGTGCGCCCTTCAACAGGCACAACAGCAATTTCAGAACCAAATGCAAACATTTCGTGAGTGATTTTCCCGCTAGGGAATTCAACGACTTCGATGACTGGCCGAGCAAGTTCTTCTTGCATTCCTGTTGGAGGTTTTACCGTCATTCGTAATTCAAGGACTTGTTGAATTTGACCTGCTTCAACGTGAATGATCGTATCAAGCACTTGGCTTACAAGGCCCAATTCAACTTTTCCAATCAGGCGCTGAATTGCTTCAAGTGCGGAGTTAGCGTGCGTAACGCCGAGAAGTCCAACTCCTGCAAGGCGAACATCAGCAAATATTTCGAAATCACGGGTACGGCGTACTTCATCGAAAATAACGAAGTCTGGACGGACAAGGAAGATGATTTCTGCTGTTTTCTCAAGGTCGCCCTCGAGTGGTGCGTATTGAGTGATTCGATCTGCGAGTTGCAGGTCACGGGGTGCTTCCATGGTCTTGACCATTGCACCGATTTCGGTGTCGAGGTATTCTGCAATCGCTTGAGCAAGTGTCGTTTTTCCAGAACCTGGGCGTCCACAAATGAAAACACCACGATGATGGTCTGCTAAACGTGCAATGAGGCGCTCGTCCAACTCATATTCATTGAGAGAAAGTTTGGCTACAGGTCGGACAATGGTAATTTCTCGAGCATCCGCAAAAGGAGGCCATGCACAAGCAATTCGCAAATCTCCGAGTTGAATCACTTTACATCCAGTACGGTCAATTTCAAGAAAACAATCACTTCGATGACGGTTTTCGTCCACGAGATCTCCCAGTTCTTCTTGTAACGCCTCCATTCGTAGCGTATCCCAATTTTGCTCGGATTCAACCTCGATTAACCGAAGGTCTCCGATCGAACCTTGTTTGACTCGAGGAGGGCAATCGGCCTTGAGAAATACGGTGTGAACCTGTTCCATCAACAAAGCTTCGATTGGTAGAGGGAGGGGGGGGTGGTCGCCGAACTTAGCCATTGCAATCGGCCATCGTCGGTACGAGGAGCATTTCACCCTTCGCATCGAAGGCAAGAGTGTGAATCAGTTTGTTTTTGGTTGAATAAGTGCGGCAGTCCACCAAAAAGAGCCGATGAAAAACAGCGATAGCCCGTAGGAACCCACAGTTGGGAAATCAAATACGCCGATGCAAATCTGAGCAAAAATAGCAATCGATGCGAGGAAGCTGAAAATGACCAGAATACCTTCTGCATTTAGGCCAAGTGCTCCGAAAGTAATCTCCTTTTCAGACAAGCCCCAGGCCATTCCTGTGAGTGCCGATAGCCCGATGAAGGTCAGTGTGGCATCCATGAGGTTGCCTTGGAGAATCCATGTAAGGAAAGAGGCAAGAAAACTTCCGAGGAACATGCGTTGAACGGTCACAAAGGAAAGGCCCATGTCATTGGCGAAGCGCCTTTGATTCTTGAAGACTCGCAAGAGGAGGTTTCAATTCTCTACGTTCTGAAGGTGATGTTGGTGGGCAAGTGATGTTGCTTTGTCCAGCAAAGTTGCGGTTCGAAGGTGGTCTTCGATGCTTTCGAGTGCCGAGTTGTTGTTTGAAAGAATGTGTTTGTATTGTGCTTCGAGTGGGGGGGTTGAATGGAGCGTTTGTAGAGTTCTATATCCTGTTCTTTGCGAACCGAATTCTATTGATTTATGTTCTCTAAAATCAAGGCGTATGTGTTGTTTCGTCCCCTCAATTGTAAGGCGATTCATATCTGCTTGCCCCCAGCCAACGTGTACTTCCACATCAGTGGGTGGCCGAAGTCCTTGGCCTGAATACGTCATGTGAAATTGCGCCCGGGATGCGAGAGACATGGGCACAGGCCTATTGTTTTCAAGCGCTATCGCGACAGAAAAAAGAGGAGAAGATTCGGAAACAAGAAGTGAGGGGAGTAGAGCAAATGCATGCGATGCTAAATTCTCAATCACATTGCCGTTTGCTGGTTTCTGGCGTGAAGAATATTTCGTGAACCGAATTGATTTGACTTGCCCGATGGCATGACTTTTGATGAGTTGCGTAGCATATTCTATTCCGGGATGATAGCGTAAAAGATATCCAGAATGGAGAGTGCCCGTGCTTTTTTGAGCTGCATCACATAGAAGTTTGACCTCGTCGAAAGATTCCCCGAGGGGTTTCTCGACCAGAACATTGAGCCCTTGTTGCAACATGGCGATTCCAAGAAGAGGATGGGTTGAGTTTGGAGTCGCAATAGAAATAAGATCCAGTTTAACGGCCTCATGCATTTCCATCCAGTTTTGAAACACCCCGTCAATTGACGGATGTATTGAATCCAGACGACGAGCTTTGATGTCGCAAGCATATATTCTGTCAATAAATCCTTGACTTTTCAATTGTGCAAGTGTTTCGAGATGTTTTGTGCCCCAACGGCCACAACCTACTACGCCCACATTGTATGACATCGTAACCAAATCATTCGTACGGCCGAGGCCTGAGAGCGTTACCTTGTTCATCGTGTGTTGTGAATTCATACCGGGTGACGGCTGCCGTGAATTTGGACAGGTCTTGTGTGTTTTGATTTTCAAAACCAAAATCAGCATACAGTTTCGGAGAGAACGAAAACCCCTCCACACCAATATATTCCGCACGTGATACACGAGTCGTGATTCGTCCAAACCCGTGATGCCAGAGAGCAAGTGCCGTGATGGCGTCTTGGCTTGTTGGTGACTTACGAGGGATTCGAGGGAATGGAGGAGTTAAACACGAATTGGGTATGAGGTTCTGCCCCGTGCGTATGTGTCGTTTTTTAGACATGATTGAACGCATAAACATCCAACGGATTCTGAAATGTGAACGGTCCCTGTAGGTGTTTTTAGACAAATATTTCTTTTCAAAGTCATAGATGATATGTTTGATGATGTCCCAGACTTCACGGGTCATGGCATACCCCCAGAAATGGCGGTTTGTAGCAACTGCATGCTGCATTTGTTGCGTTTGTAATTCAGGAGAGTCATGGTTGATATTATAGGCCATTACAGTCCCAATATCACAGTAGTTTTGAGACCAGTCAGAAAGGTCGAGCACCGTTTGAATATAACTCGGTGCAAGCAGCATATCATCCTCAAGCAAGATGATTCGATCATACGAAAGATCGTCGAATAATGTCCTTCGGGCATCGATAAGATGGCGCCCTATGCCCCAGTTCTCCCCGCGAAGAACAAAGGTTGGATCATCGAAAGAGGAGTTGTTGACCAATTCGACAAGGTCGTTTTGACGTGCTTTTTCTCCCCCGTCGAGGTAGACATGGAGATCGCAATCGTGGGCAGCTTTATTGGCTTCAAGAGCCGAAAGAGTTTGTTGGAAATAATCCACTCGGTTAAAACCAAGGAGAAGAATTGCTGTCTTCATTGCATTCCCTCCGTTTTTGTGAGAAAAGAGGCTCGGTCATGTAAACAGTAGCTCGGTTGTAATTGGCTGAAATGGGCGGACTTCAATTCATCAAGGCAGTACCGAGAACCAGTCTCGCCTGGATGATGCCCGCCCATGAACTCGCCATCTTGTTCTTGATGATGAATCAACCGTCTTTCTATCGACCTTACTTGCCTGAAATGGTTCGATACAAGTGCCAGCGGGTAGAAGGGAGGAGATTGCTGTTTTCTTGAACAGACAAAGAAAAGAGGATCTTTCTTTGGTGTTTTTAGAAATGTTTGGCCCATTGAGTGTTTTGTTCGATAGTGGAGGCTAGTCTTTACAAAGGGAGTCGTTGAACATTGCCCGATAAGATGCAACGTTGGGCCCCTCATCTGCTTGGTTTAGTCACCCCCCTCGTAGCTATCTTTGGAATTCTTATGGGTGGCTGGTGGTCTGGCAGCGTAATTGTGCTGCTTCTTATCCTCTATCCACTCTTGGATGTTGTTTTTGGCAATGATGACGCTGGCAGTCGTGTAAACCAAGGGCGTGCCTTTGATATTATTCTCCATCTGCATGGGCTTCTTGTTCCGATTGCTATTGTGATACTCTTGTGGCAAATACATGTGGCTGGCTGGAGTCAATTCATGGCTTTAGGCGCTGTTTCGATCGGTTTTTCATCAGGAGCGAGTGGGATTGTAACTGCGCATGAGTTGGGCCATCGTCGTCCTCGTTCCTTCAGTTGGTGGCTTGCTCGCCTCGACCTGTTATGCGTACTGTATCTACACTTCACAACTGAACATAATCACACGCATCACAAACATTGGGCGAGAGATGTTGACCCGACATCTTCGCCGTTCGGACGGAATCTCTACGTCCATGTGCTTCGAACTGTACCTCTGCAAGTCATTGGTGCTTGGCGGGCACGTCCTGTCGATACGGGACGATCCCTTGCGGTCGAAGGTTTGCTCGTTCTTGGGCTTTTCATCCTCAATCCAGCCGTATTAGCTGGTTTTCTTCTTCAAGCAGGGTTCGCTATTTTCATTCTTGAATACGTCAACTTTCTCCAGCATCACGGCTTGCAGCGCGAGGATGGCGAACATGGAACTGCTGCACATGCGTGGGAAAGTCGTTCTCGCTGGTCACGCTGGACACTGTTAGAATTGCCCCTGCATCCATCTCATCACCTGAAATCGAGTTTGCCTTATTACGGCCTCGATACTCACGATGATGCTCCGCAGTTGCCGTTTGGATACTACCTGATGTTCTGGCTGGCGCTCATACCTCCACTGTTCTCAAAAGCAATGGCGGCGAGCAAGCTCCAAGATTCGAATGTTTGATTTACCCTTAGGGGCAATCCGTCGGAATAAATTGGAGTGGGTTTTTCTTTTAGAATGATTATGAAGGGCAAGGTATCAAAGCATATCACATTTTGGGACACACATGGTGAATAAGCAAGCCGCTATTCTTCTTTTAAGCATTCTACTCTTTTCAATCCCATCTTATGCTACAGCCTCGAAGGAAGCGCCTTTGGTTGAGCAATTTGGTGTTGGCTTCGATGAAGTCGTCATTGCGGATTCGACAGATGAACTCTCAGATCCTCGGGATTTAGAATTCCATCCTGGTCGAGCAAACGAACTCTGGGTGGCAAATCGAAATACAGACAGTATAACCATTATAGAGGATACTGGACTTGAAACACAGACTTCTCAGAATCGTAAAGATTCAAACCGAAACCATTTCCTTGAAGAAGTAAGTGCGATTTCGTTTGGCGCATATCACCCCGAGTTTGATTGGCAATGGGGTTCTGCTCAAGAAACGAGGAATACATTCTGTGGCCAAGGAGCCGCGAACAATTTCATGGGCCCGGCTTTGTGGCCGTCGTCCTTAAGCCATTTTGCAGTGGAAAATCAAAACAACGGTAACGGCCTTTTGGGCAGCCATATTGACATGCTCCATGAATCTCCATATGGGGTAGGAATCGCTCATGATTCTGCCAATGCATACTGGTACAATGATGGGTATTACGGAGAATTGGTGTTCTACGATTTCCAATTAGACCACGATACGGGTGAAGATGACCACTCCGATGGAATAGTTCGAAGGTATTCAGAAGTACAACTCACCCATGCTTATGGAATCCCGGGCCACATGGTCTTGGATAAAAGCTCAGGTATCCTCTACATTGCTGATGCAGGTGCGGACCGTGTTCTGTGGGTCAATACTGACGATACATCGGTTTCTTCCCAGAACATAATGAGTTCTTCCACTCGGTTGGAACCACTTCAAGAATATTCTGAAATGACTGGAATCGAATGGGGCGTTCTTGCCACTGGCCTCAACCGGCCTTCAGGTATTGCGCTTGATGGTGACCGATTGTTTGTCTCTCAAAATGGAAACGGGAAACTTACCGCGTTTGATTTGAATTCAGATGGAAAAAGTGCATCTGAAGTTGAAACTGTTCAGACTTCAGCTTCTTCGATCATGGGTCTAGAAATAGGGCCAAACGGACATCTTTACTACGTCGATAATGGACGTGACGAAGTTATTCGAATCGACCCCTACATGGATGAAGATGGTGACGGGGTAGGTGACGAAGTCGACAACTGTCCCTTCGTTGCGAACGCTGCACAAGCCAACCACGATGGTGATGCATTCGGCGACCTTTGTGATGCGGATGATGACAATGATGCGGTTTTAGATGTTGATGATGATTGTGCTCTTGGAAATTTAAGTTGGATATCTTCAACGGCGACTGACCATGACATGGACGGTTGTGCGGATTTAACCGAAGATAATGACGACGATAACGATGGCATGGATGATAGTGTAGATTACTGTGCAACAGGAGATATTGCTTGGACCTCTTCTTCCTCTACTGACTATGACATGGACGGTTGTAGAGACGCTGGTGAAGATTACGATGACGATAATGACCGGATTTGTGATGCTGCTGTTATGGATGGCTTTTGGACATGTTCTGAATCCTCAGCAGAAGTTGATCTTTGTCCAATGAGTGCACCTTCTTTCTTCTCAATCATGTCGAATGATGGCGACCAAGATGGTTGCGAAGATGATACTGAAGACCTTGATGATGACAACGATGGATTCTCAGACATGATTGATAATTGCCCCGATAATGCTGGCACGAGCGATGCTGGTTCTGTCATTGGATGCGATGATTGGGACGAGGATGGATATGCCGACTCGGTCGACGAATTCCCTACAGAACCTACTCAATGGTCTGACCTTGATGGTGATGGCTTTGGCGATGAAGTCGACGGTTTAGAAGGAGACTACTGCCCTACAGTGGCTGGTATTTCATTGAATGACCGAATCGGCTGCCTGGACACGGACAGAGATGGTTGGTCTGACCCTGATGCTACCTGGTTGGCCACAGATGGTGCTGATGCCTTCCCGACCTTTAGTTCTCAACATGCCGACCGAGATGGTGATGGTTATGGGGATTCTTCGACTGGATACCGAGCAGATATTTGCCCGGATATCGAAGGAACCTCAACTGAAGATGTGTTTGGTTGCCTCGATACTGATGGAGACGGGTGGTCAGATGCTGGCGATGCGTTCCCTGAAGATGCAACGCAACACGTTGATGCAGACATGGATGGGTATGGAGATTCAAGAAATGGAAACCTCCCAGACAGTTGCCCTGGGGTATTTGGTACCTCAACAGAACAGGAACTCGGTTGCCCAGATTCTGATGGAGATGGCTGGGGAGATAACCTCGATATTTTCGTAGATGATGTCCGCTTTTGGTCTGACATCGATGAAGATGGCCATCCCGATCAACAAGGTACGAATATGTCAGATGACTGTCCTGAGGTTGCTGGAACTTCAAATCAAGACCGAATCGGTTGTCTTGACACTGACGGCGATGGTTGGTCAGATGAAGGCGATGTGTTTCCAAATGATGCTGCTCGGCAGTTCGCTGCAGAAAGTTCCTCTTTGCCAATGGTTTTGGCCATAGCGGGAATTGCAATTGTTGGTTTGGCATTGGTTGCTTTTGGAGTTGTGAGTCGTCGAGGAAAGCAAAACCCCCTCAACACTGACTTTGACCAAAAGATACCTGTCCCGTTCACCCCACTTGCTGCGCCTGTTGCGCCCACAATGCCAACAGCTCCAACTGTGGCAGTTGCTCCACCATTACCCCCTGAAGGATTGCCTGAAGGTTGGACAATGGACCAATGGGCCTGGTATGGTGCAGACTACCTCAAGAACCGTTGATTAGAATCTTCAATCATTTTGCGGGGGCTGCTGATAAGGGTCCCATGGCTGCTGCTGGTGTTGAGCCGGTTGTTGTGCATATTGCTGTTGTTGGACAGGTTGTTGATATTGTTGAACGGGTTGTTGAACCTGCTGTTGATAATATTGGACAGGTTGTTGATTGGCGTGTTGTGGAATATACATTACCTGTTGATGAGAGGGGGATTCAGGTATAACCAATCCAATGAGCAAGACCAAGGCTCCAATCGGGGCACAAAAAAGACCGATTCCAACAGGTATTGTCAGTATTCCGCCAACAAACAGAACACCTCCAATAATCAGGGTATTCGTATTTGCATAACATTTCCAAAGACTACGCCTTATTTGGCCTTATCGAGGTAAAAATCGAATATATCTTCTAAGGAGTAACGTATGAGTGGACACTGAAAGGACACTTGAGCAAGGTGCCCCTTTGACAAGAACCGAAGTCAATTATACATCCCTTCGGAAAACTCCATTGCTGGGTGAATTATTAAGGCAGATGGCCTTGATTTGGAATTATGGAGAACTCTAAATTAGGTTCTGGCTTTTCAGAAAGTAGTAAACCTAAGCCAGAAATGAATACTGGTTTTGTTATTGCATTCACCGTGTTCATTTCTTCTGCTTGGATATGGCCAATTCTGCCGTTCCTAATAGGTTTGGAGGGCTGGGAAGTCCTTGGTTGGTTTTTAGTTGCGCTGCTCGTTTTTAGTTTTGGTTTGTTGTTGCTAATTATCGTAGGTCTCGTCGGTATTTCCTCAAAAAAAACCACCCCATCAACGAACAATTTAGGCTCTCCACCGGCTTCAATAATTATTGAATCGAACACCGTGGCTCCGTACACAAATCATACAACTCAGGCGGTAATACCGAAAGGCAGTTCACGCACGAATGGAATGGTGATTTATGCTGGTTTGACATTCATAATGATAATGGTCTCATTTGTAGTACCCGCGCCTAATGTCGGCACTTCAAACGATGTTTACCCCGAACTGATCCCTATCATCAGGGGATGCACTGATAGCAATGCACTGAACTATGATTCTTATGCGAACATTCCGGATGGCTCATGTGTGTACGAAGTTGTTCCGATTCCATCAGATGCGGATGCAGACCCGTGTGATTTGATATGGCCAGATGATCCTTTTCATTCTGCAATCTATTCGTTCATTGCAGAATATGCACTGGATTATGAAGGGGCTGTCGGCTGTTATGATGATAATTACGGGAGCTCTTCGTATGCTTCTGCCGCTTTTGATTTAGAAGATCATTGGTCGAATTCATACGCAACATATGATGGAAATGCGAGTTCATATGCTCAAGACTGGGTCGTCTCAAATGCTGATGACTACGGAAAGGAATCTTTTGACTTGTATATGACATTCAAAGTTTCAGAAGGTGGACTTGGCATGCAAGCGAGTCACAGTTTACTAGATTGTACAGAAGGTCCTCGATCAGGAAACAGTTCGAATTCTTCAATGTTCACAATCAAGGATAATCCGAACATTGACCAGCCAGCATATCAGTGCTTCAATAAATTCATTGAAGTGTTTGGATTAGGTGTTTTTGCAGAATCCGGCATTACCGATAGCCAGATGATTCATGCCGCGACAGTACTTGCAGAATTACTCGATAATGATGAGGACGGAGTTGTTGATGATACAGCATTGCACAATCGGCTTCTTGAAGTGAATGCAACAGTCCCCATGTTCAACGCTGAGGGCTCACCTGCTGAATATTACATGATGAAGCACTATGAAGGTGAAGGGATAGGAGCAGTGCTTTACTCTGATGAAGTCGACCCAAATCAAACCGGACGATGGGGTTATGATGCATCAGTTGAAGAAATTATGCACACGATCAACATGGCTGGGCATGTGCACATTTATCCCGATGCGTTCGGTTTAGAGCCGAATTCCTCACTCTTAACTGAAGCAATGGACGTTGCAAGAGGAGGGCAGTTCCTTGAAGTTCCGTCAAGTTATCCAAACGAAGCATGGTACCACTATACCGACACCACGTGCGAGTATGGTTGTATGGCCGGAGAATACATTTATTGGGCTCAAGTAACCAATATGGGAATTCTCAACGATACTGAAACATGTGATGGAATTGCTGATGAGTGGGAGCCTTGTTCGAAAGAACTACTCGAAAGCATGGATATTTTGATTTACGATTTAGTAACCGACCCGCTCTACAAATTACCACAAATTGCCCCTGATGGAGTGTATTCACCTGAATCTGAATAACATCAGGGCGAGTCATCGAAAGAAGTAACTTTTATCATCAATTGGAAAGGGTCTATGATTAAACCCTGGTGGATAATGTTGATGTTGCGGGGTTTGCAAAGGGTACGGTTGTGAAGAGCCCACTGCGAACCCTTGTGAATGCGGACTTTGAACACATGGGTGTTATCCTTTAACCCTCAAATACAACATATGTGTCATTATATCCAACATGTATTCAAGAATTATTCGGTGGTTGTTGGTACTGCTGTTGCACTGGTTGTTGGTACTGCTGTTGCATCATTGGTTGCTGAATGATGACATGCTGGACGCCTCCCTTACCTTTTTTATTAAATGACA